>NZ_VHIL01000011.1:0-137079 GCF_006491895.1 Enterococcus sp. OL5 | reverse complement strand
TCCGGTCCTCGGCATTTCTTAATATGCGCCCATAGCTCAATTGGATAGAGTGTTTGACTACGGATCAAAAGGTTAGGGGTTCGACTCCTCTTGGGCGCGCTTTTTAATAACGGGAAGTAGCTCAGCTTGGTAGAGCACTTGGTTTGGGACCAAGGGGTCGCAGGTTCGAATCCTGTCTTCCCGATACTTTTTCAAAAGGGGCCTTAGCTCAGCTGGGAGAGCGCCTGCTTTGCACGCAGGAGGTCAGCGGTTCGATCCCGCTAGGCTCCATATCATTTGAATAAATGATTCTTTTTTACGCGGTGTAGCTCAGCTGGCTAGAGCGTCCGGTTCATACCCGGGAGGTCGGGGGTTCGATCCCCTCCGCCGCGATTTTTAAGAGCCTGGACCTTTAGCTCAGTTGGTTAGAGCAGACGGCTCATAACCGTCCGGTCGTAGGTTCGAGTCCTACAAGGTCCATTGTGGCATTGTATCTGTTTTATTATGGAGGATTACCCAAGTCCGGCTGAAGGGAACGGTCTTGAAAACCGTCAGGCGGGTAAAACCGTGCAAGGGTTCGAATCCCTTATCCTCCTTAACTGTCTCTTTTGTTGCGAGCAAAAGAATCACAGTCTTTTAATTACTGTAAAGTAATTACTTATCGCGGGATGGAGCAGTCTGGTAGCTCGTCGGGCTCATAACCCGAAGGTCGTAGGTTCAAATCCTGCTCCCGCAATCGCTTTGTTTAACGACAAAGCAGCAATACAAAGCTTCTGGTTTGGTAGTTCAGTTGGTTAGAATGCCTGCCTGTCACGCAGGAGGTCGCGGGTTCGAGTCCCGTCCAGACCGCCATGCGGGTGTAGTTTAGTGGTAAAACCACAGCCTTCCAAGCTGTTGTCGCGAGTTCGATTCTCGTCACCCGCTTTAGCTTTTATTTTTTGGGGCCTATAGCTCAGCTGGTTAGAGCGCACGCCTGATAAGCGTGAGGTCGATGGTTCGAGTCCATTTAGGCCCATCAAAATGTAGTCATACATTTGGGGAAGTACTCAAGTGGCTGAAGAGGCGCCCCTGCTAAGGGTGTAGGTCGGGAAACCGGCGCGAGGGTTCAAATCCCTCCTTCTCCGTTTTTTATTGGTCCGTTGGTCAAGTGGTTAAGACACCGCCCTTTCACGGCGGTAACACGGGTTCGAATCCCGTACGGATCATTTTTTACTTTTGGAGGATTACCCAAGTCCGGCTGAAGGGAACGGTCTTGAAAACCGTCAGGCGGGTAAAACCGTGCAAGGGTTCGAATCCCTTATCCTCCTTAACTGTCTCTTTTGTTGCGAGCAAAAGAATCACAGTCTTTTAATTACTGTAAAGTAATTACTTATCGCGGGATGGAGCAGTCTGGTAGCTCGTCGGGCTCATAACCCGAAGGTCGTAGGTTCAAATCCTGCTCCCGCAATCGCTTTGTTTAACGACAAAGCAGCAATACAAAGCTTCTGGTTTGGTAGTTCAGTTGGTTAGAATGCCTGCCTGTCACGCAGGAGGTCGCGGGTTCGAGTCCCGTCCAGACCGTTGTTTTTGGCTCGGTAGCTCAGTTGGTAGAGCAATGGATTGAAGCTCCATGTGTCGGCAGTTCGATTCTGTCCCGCGCCATAGGAATGCGGGTGTAGTTTAGTGGTAAAACTACAGCCTTCCAAGCTGTTGTCGCGAGTTCGATTCTCGTCACCCGCTTTGCATTTTTTATTTGGGGCCTATAGCTCAGCTGGTTAGAGCGCACGCCTGATAAGCGTGAGGTCGATGGTTCGAGTCCATTTAGGCCCATTACATTTTTAAACTGGTCCGTTGGTCAAGCGGTTAAGACACCGCCCTTTCACGGCGGTAACACGGGTTCGAATCCCGTACGGATCATGCAAACACTCTTGAGAGTGTTTTTTTATTACCCAAAAATGATCTTTTTATCATTTTCTCAAGCATGAGCAGTCAAAATTTGTTATAATCAGTCCGTTGCAAGTTCCCGAAAGGATTCGCAGCTGCGAAGATGCCTTGTAACCGAAACATATATTAGGGGGAATACAAAAATGACAGAGAAACACTTATTTACATCAGAGTCCGTTTCAGAAGGACACCCAGACAAAGTAGCCGACCAAATCAGTGATGCCATCTTAGATGCATTGCTTGCCGAAGATCCAATGGCACGGGTCGCGTGCGAAACGTCAGTTACTACCGGACTGGTTTTAGTCTTTGGAGAAATTTCTACTTCTGCTTATGTAGATATCCAAAAAGTCGTCCGAGAAACCATCAAAGAAATCGGCTATACACGAGCAAAATTCGGCTTTGACGGCGACACGGTTGCTGTTTTAGTAGCGATCGATGAGCAATCACCAGATATCGCTCAAGGCGTCGACGATGCTTTAGAAAGTCGCGGAGAAACGGATAAAGAAGATATCGGTGCCGGTGACCAAGGCTTGATGTTTGGTTTTGCCGTTGATGAAACACCTGAATTGATGCCTTTACCGATTGCCTTGAGCCATCGGTTAGTCCGTCGTTTAGCAGAGTTGCGGAAAAACAAGGAACTAAGCTACTTGCGTCCAGATGCAAAATCACAAGTAACCGTTGAATATGATGATAATGATCAACCACAAAGAGTGGACACCGTCGTTATTAGTACCCAGCATGATGATGCGGCTGATAATGAAACGATCCACCGTGATGTCATCGAAAAAGTGATCAAAGAAGTGATCCCTGCCGATCTTTTAGACGAGCAGACAAAATATTATATTAATCCTACTGGTCGTTTTGTGATCGGCGGTCCTCAAGGGGATGCCGGTTTGACTGGCAGAAAAATCATCGTTGATACTTATGGCGGCTATGCACGTCATGGTGGCGGTGCGTTTTCTGGAAAAGACGCAACCAAAGTTGACCGTTCAGCCAGCTATGCGGCTCGCTACATTGCCAAAAACATCGTAGCAGCAAAGCTAGCCAAAAAAGTGGAAGTACAATTAGCCTATGCGATCGGTGTGGCACAACCCGTGTCGATCAGCATCAACACTTTTGGTACCGGAACCGTCAGTAACGAACGCTTGATTCAAGCGGTGCGGGAAAACTTTGATTTGCGACCAGCAGGAATTATTGAAATGTTAGATTTGCGCCGTCCGATTTATCGTCAGACTGCCGCTTACGGACATTTCGGTCGTACAGATATCGATTTGCCATGGGAACGCACCGACAAGGTGGCGGCACTTTTGGCAAGTGTGAAGGATTAAAAGAGGCGACCTCTATTGATGACTATCAATAGAGGTTCTTTTTTTTGGAGTAAAAGGAGGAGTTACATGCGAACCAATGTAAAATTAGTCACCATTGCGGTCTTTGTCGCAACGTTTATGACCGCGATCGAAGGAACGATCATTACGACAGCGATGCCTACCATCGTTAGTTCATTGAAAGGAATCGAGATCATGAACTGGGTCTTCTCGATCTATCTTTTGACCAGTGCGATGTTGACCCCGATCTACGGCAAGTTTGCCGATAATATCGGCCGCAAACCAGTCTTTTTATTTGGTACGCTGCTGTTTATTATCGGGTCGGCGTTTTGTGGGATGGCCAATACGATGTTGACATTGATCATTGCCAGAGCGTTGCAAGGATTAGGCGCAGGGGCCATGATGCCCGTTGCCCTAACGATCATTGCGGACCTGTATCCTGTTGAAAAGCGGGCGAAAGTCTTAGGGCTCAATAGTACGGCTTGGGGGATCGCCAGCGTCGTCGGACCCTTAGCCGGTGGCTTGATCGTAGATACGATCGGGTGGCATTGGATCTTCTTTATCAACGTGCCCATCGGATTAGGGTTGATCGCCTTGATTTGGTTTTATTTTCATGAAGAAAAAAAGGCTTTTGCTGCAGTCAACATTGATTATGCTGGCAGTCTCTTGTTGATGTTGACGCTAGTAGGGCTCCTGCTAGGCTTCCAGTTGCTGGGAGATTATGGTATGAGTCTGCCTGTCATCGGGCTATTCGTTTTTTCTGTCCTTACGTTTATCGGCTTCATTCGAGTGGAGAAAAAAGCAACAGATCCGATTATTGATCTGAAGCTGTTCCACTCAAAATTGTTTGTGGTGGTCAATATCGTAGCAGCTTTGGCGAGCGGCTTCCTGATGGGGATCGATGTCTATATCCCAATGTGGATGCAAGGGGTCTTAGGCATGAGTGCGGGGATTGGCGGGCTTGTGTTGGCACCGTTGTCGATTTTATGGATGATTGGTTCCTTCTTAGCCAGCCGTTGGTTGACACAACACAGTGTCAGTTGGGTCTTGACGGTTAGCTTAGTGATCACGGCTACCGGTGCTTTGTGGCTCTTTTTGACACCGGCACAGACGTCATTCTGGTTGTTCTTGGTGATTTCTTCTATTACGGGCGTCGGTTTAGGGGCAACGATGGTGGTTTGTACCGTTACTGCCCAAACCAGCGTTGCACCCACCCAAGTCGGCGTGGCAACTTCTTTCAATACGCTGCTGCGCACGATCGGGCAAACCATCATGGTAGCGGTCTTCGGTATCGTTTTAAATACCAGTAATAGCATAGGCTTGGCACAGGCGCAAGTCACTGACAGCAGTGTCATGAATCAGCTGGTTGATCCAGCCGCCGCGCGTCAGCTGCCAACAGTCTTATTAGGGCAACTACGGGAGATTCTTTATAGCGGTCTACACTGGGTTTTTGGGATCGGTGTTTTACTCATTGTGCTAGCGATTGGTTTGACCCGCACGATTTCGCGAGAATCTGGTACAATATAAAAAAAGGATCGCAGGTGATTGTATGGCTTTTTTACAAGCAAATATCTATTCAAATGTTCTTGAAATGGAGGTAATGATCGATGTGATCTTGCCTCAAAGTACCAAGAAAAAAATCGGCACCCAAAGCCAATCGACGGGCACAGATCTCCCAGTGCTTTATTTATTGCATGGGATGAACGGAAATCATAGTGTCTGGCAGCGACGGACGTCGATCGAGCGGTATGCCGCAGAGTATCAACTAGCGGTCATCATGCCGTCTACTGATCTAGGCTGGTATACTGATACGACCTATGAGATGAAGTATTGGACGTTTATCGCCGAAGAATTACCACAGATTTGCCATGAGCTGTTTCCTCAGCTGACGCAAAAACGAGAAAAAACTTTTGCAGCAGGTCTCTCGATGGGAGGCTATGGGGCTGTAAAACTTGGGCTGCGCAAGCCTGACCAGTTTGCGGCGGTAGCGTCTTTGTCTGGGGCATTAGCGCTGGCTGAAAGCATGGATTCCTTGCTGCAGCTGCGAAGCCAAGCTTATTGGGCAGGAATCTTTGGCCCTTTAGAGCAATTCAAAGGATCTGAAAATGATTTGATCCATCTGATTGAGACCATCGATCCAAGCACCGCGCCGCGCTTTTTTTATTAGCTGCGGAACCGAGGATCAACTGTACCCGGCAAGTGAGTATGCGGCGGATAAGCTGCAAAAACGCAAAATAGCCGTAACGTTTGAATCGGGAACTGGGGATCATGATTGGAATTTCTGGGATCAATGGATCCAACGAGTCTTGCAATGGCTTTTTAGCGAATAAAAAAAACCATCAGTCGATCGACACATTAACGTGTCGAGGACTGATGGTTTTTTCGTTCGATACAAAATAAGATCGGCGGCTGGTTCCGCTGATTGATAAATTGATAGGAAAGGACATTGAATGCCTCTTGCGGCAGCTGCTGACAAAAGGAGTGGACTTCTTTCAGCTCTGCTTCGCCGCCAGCGTGTCCATAATAGCAGACGAGGATGATTCTACCTTTCGGGGCTAAACGTGTCAGTAAAGCTTCTAAAGCCGTTTTCGTTGTATCAGGCAGCGTGATGATCGCTTTGTCCCCTTTAGGCAAGTAGCCTAAATTGAAAATGGCGGCGTGAACCGGACCACTCACAACATCTGCCAACGTCTCATGGCCTTGATGGATCAGCTGGACTTGCGCCAACAGCTCTTTTTCAGCCAACCGCTTTTTGGTAGCTTGCAGGGCTTGTTCCTGAATATCAAAAGCAAACACCTGACCAGTCGGTCCAACTAAGGAAGCCAGTAATTCCGTGTCGAAGCCGTTGCCCATCGTGGCATCAACGGCGGTTTGTCCCGGTTGCAGAACTTCTTTTAAAAGGGTGTGGCTATAGCGCATGGCGGTCGGCAGCATCGACTGGCTCCTTTCGCACATTGAATTTTCCTTGATAGGAGTTGCGGCGCAACATTTCTTGATCGATCTCATTCAAGACTTCCCATTTTTTCAAACTCCACATTGGACCTACCAGAGAATCCCATGGTGCATCGCCTGTCAAGCGATGAATGATGATCTCTGGGGGGATCATCTCTAACTGATCGCAGATCAATGACACATAGGTATCGCGCCGCATCAATTGCAAACGTCCCTCATGATAATCCCGCAGCATCCGAGTATTGCGCATCAAATGCAGCAGGTGCAGTTTGATGCCTTGAATATCAGAATCTTGAATGGTACGGCGGACGTTTTCTTGCATCATCTCGATCGTCTCGCCTGGCAGGCCATTGATCAAATGGGTACAGACACGAATATTGTGTTTGCGCAGGCTGGCGACGCCGTCTAAGTAAGTTTGATAATCATGGGCGCGGTTAATGGCGTTGCTCGTGGTTTCAAACGTCGTTTGCAGTCCTAATTCGACCCATAAATAAAAGCGTTGATTGAGTTCTGCCAGATAGTCAACGACATCTGCTGGTAAGCAGTCTGGTCGGGTCCCAATGGAGATCCCGACAACACCAGGTAGTGTCAGCACTTGCTCGAAGCGCTCGCGGATCACTGCCACCGGTGCGTGAGTGTTCGTAAAGTTTTGAAAATAGACAATGTATTTGTCCACTTGCGGCCACTTTTTGTGCATCATGGCGATCTCTTTTTCAAACTGCTCTGGCAGCGGGGCTTCAGGTGCTACGATCATATCACCAGAGCCGGACACACTGCAAAATGTACAGCCGCCTTTGGCAACGGTGCCGTCACGATTGGGGCAGTCGAAGCCGGCATCAATGGGGACTTTAAAGATTTTTTCGCCAAATTCTTGCCGCAAAGCAAAGTTCCACGAATGGTATCGTTTGTTTTTATCTTCTGCATAAGGAAATGGATTCATTTTTTTACCTTCTTTTATAATTGTTTACGGGTGAAGCGCCAGACAAAGCGTTTTTGCAAGTAGTAAGGGTAGGTCAACAGCAGCCATGAAAGGCCGACACAAAACCCACCTAACACATCACTGGGAAAATGCACGCCAACATAGATGCGGCTGATGCCGATGCAACCGATCAATAGGCCTAACAGAATGCGGAGTCCCCATTGCCAAAAAGGCTGCTTGAAGAAGACCGGGACCAAGAAGAGCAATGTCCCATAAAAAACCATACTGCCCGTCGAGTGTCCGCTGGGGAAACTGAAACTTGATTCCGTGACTAAGTGTTCAAGGGTTGGTCGCTCCCGTAAAAAGACGAGTTTGATCAATGGATTAAAGAGCCCAGCAATCCCGATGGTGCCGATACTGAGCCATAGTGCTTCTGCATAATATTTATTGATCACTAAGACAGCTAAAACGGCGAGAAAGAGCAAGATGATCGTGGTAGGGTTCGCAAATTTTGTGACCCATAGAAAAAACGGTGTCCAAAACGGGTAGCCGCTGCGGATGATGCGAGTCAAGGTTTCGTCAAAGGAGACCAACCAAGTAGGATAAAATTTCACGAGATAGCCGAGAAAAACGAACAGCAGTAAAAAGCAGCTGCCGGCAAATTGAAAATATAGTTTTTTATGCATGGAAAAGCCTCGTTTCTAGAGAATTTCTGTCCCTACAAGCAAAGAGACATCTAGAAGGTATTATAGCATTTATCGCACGACGGAAAAAGCAGGGGACCAATCAAGGATTCTCCCACTTTCAAAGAATAGCTTTCGTTTGGTTAAATACAAACTCTTCATTTCAATAAATGTTTGTTTGATTACAAAGAGTTTACAGTTTCTGAAATCGGCTCAAATACCTTTTATAAATTCTTAAGAAATTGTATACTAAATCTACGTTCACTATAAGGAAAAAACGGAGGAATAACGGACATGAACACGAGTCAATCAAGAAAAGTACATCGTCAAGCAGACCAATCGGGCGATAAGTATCGAGTGATCAAAAAAAGTGCAGTTGTTTTAGGAACGACACTGACTGCTTGCTCTGTTGTAGCTCCATTGGTGTCATCGGTTCAAGCAGAAGCCGTAGAGACCTCGATCGCCCAAGTTTCTACTAGCAATTTTGCCGCGCCGAATACTTCCGCATTTATTGCTGAAATCGCTACGTACGCTCAGCCCGTGGCACAAGCCAACGATTTATATGCTTCTGTGATGATCGCACAAGCCATTTTAGAAAGTGGTTGGGGCCGAAGCAGTTTATCAAAAGCACCAAATTATAATCTATTCGGGATCAAAGGCAGCTACAACGGTCAAACCGTTTATATGAGTACCTTGGAGTACCTGAACAATCAATGGTTGACTATGAATGAACCTTTTAAGCGCTACCCATCTTACACGCAATCATTCGAAGATAATGCACGTACTTTACGCTCAACCTCTTTACAAAGCGGTGTCGCGTATTATTCTGGCGCTTGGAAGAGCAATACGACTTCATATCTTGATGCAACCGCATGGCTAGCAGGTCGCTATGCGACTGCACCAAACTATGCTTCTTCCCTGAATGCCGTGATCCAACAATTTGGTTTGACGCAATATGACACACCAGCTTCTGGCAATGCCGGTGGTGGTGCCACAGCTAGCGCATCAACCAATACCACGACTACAACGGCAGCTGTTAGCACGAGCGGAAGTCAAACCTATACAGTCGCTTCAGGCGATTCGGTCTGGTCGATTGCTAACAAACATGGCATTTCCATGGATCAGTTGCGCAGTTTGAACAACATCAAAAACGATTTTGTTTATCCGGGGCAAACGTTGAATGTCAACGGCAGCACCCAAAGTACTTCGACAACTTCAACAGTATCGATCGTTAATCGTAATACTTCAGCAACTACATCAGGCAACACCTATACCGTAGTTTCTGGCGATTCGGTTTGGTCGATTGCCAATAAGCATGGCATTTCGATGGATCAATTCCGCAGCTGGAACAACATCAAAAATGATTTTGTCTATCCAGGGCAAAAAGTTGTCGTCAGCGGTGGATCGTCTACGAATACCAGCAGTTCTACGACCGTCAGCACGGCATCAACGGCTAGCCAAAGCAGTGGCGGCACCTACACGGTGGCAGCTGGCGATTCGGTCTGGTCGATTGCTAACAAACATGGGATTTCGATGGATCAATTCCGCAGTTTGAACAATATTAAAAACGACTATGTCTATCCAGGACAAAAGGTGATTGTCAGCGGTAGTTCCGCAACGAGCACTACAACAAGCACGACCGTCAGCAGCCAAACCAGCAGTAGTGCTGCAGGCAATACCTATACGGTGGCAGCTGGGGATTCAGTCTGGTCAGTTGCCAATAAACATGGGATTACGATGGATCAATTTCGCAGCTGGAACAACATCAAAAATGATTTTATCTATCCAGGACAAAAGGTGGTCGTTAAGCAAGGCGGCACGGCAGCTACCACCAGCACTTCCGCGACAAACGGTTCTTACAAGGTCGCATCGGGGGATTCCGTTTGGGGAATCGCAGATAAGTTCGGCATCACGACGGATCAATTTATCCAATGGAACAATATTCAAAATAACTTTATTTACCCAGGACAAACAGTTAGGGTAAAATAGATTGCTATTCCTAATGATTTTTGTTAGGATAAGTGCAAAGAAACTTTCACGTTTGAGAAGGAATAGTAGAAGTACGGTGGGACTTTTAGAGAGTGCATGGTTGGTGGAAATGCACAGCACACCTTTCGAACTCGTCTTCGAGTGATATCTGACTGAACCTGAATTGGCTAGGCAGATACGGCGATGGCCGTTAAAACATCGAGGTCTGCTTTTTTGAGGAGCAGATAAACTTAGGTGGTACCACGTTGATAACGTCCTATAAAATCATAGCGATTTTTATAGGACTTTTTTTAAGTTTTGCTAGTTGATTTGACGAGCAAAACACCAATTTTTAGGAGGAGTCCATCGTGAATTACAATCACAAAGAAATCGAAAAAAAATGGCAAAAATATTGGGCGAAGAAAAATGAATTCAACACCCATGATGAGCCGGACAAACCAAAATTTTATGCGCTAGATATGTTCCCATATCCATCCGGACAAGGATTACATGTCGGACATCCAGAAGGCTATACGGCTACGGATATCTTGAGCCGCTTCAAACGCAGCCAAGGGTATAATGTACTGCACCCAATGGGCTGGGATGCCTTTGGTCTGCCTGCCGAACAGTATGCATTAGACACTGGAAATGATCCAGCGGAATTCACAAAGAAAAACATTGAGACCTTCCGTCGTCAAATCAATTCGTTAGGCTTCAGTTATGACTGGAATCGTGAAATCAACACGACAGACCCTGAATACTATAAGTGGACCCAATGGATCTTTACCAAGCTTTATGAAAAAGGGTTAGCTTATGAAGCTGAAGTTCCAGTAAACTGGGTACCAGAGCTTGGAACTGTGATTGCCAATGAAGAAGTCATTGACGGCAAGAGCGAACGGGGAGGCTATGATGTGATCCGCAAACCGATGCGCCAATGGATGCTGAAAATCACGGCATATGCTGATCGTTTGTTGGACGATTTAGAAGAAGTTGATTGGCCAGAAAGCATCAAAGAAATGCAACGCAATTGGATCGGACGTTCTGTCGGAGCCAACGTAACGTTTAAAGTGGCAGGGATGGAAAAAGACTTTACCGTCTTTACGACTCGCCCAGATACCTTGTTTGGTGCGACCTACGCCGTATTGGCGCCAGAACATGAGCTAGTGGCACAAATCACTACCCCTGAACAAAAAGCAGCCATTGATGCCTATGTAGAAGAAGCGTCGAAAAAATCTGATTTGAACCGAACAGATTTGGCCAAAGAAAAAACCGGTGTCTTCACTGGTGCCTATGCCATCAATCCCGTGAATGGCAAAGAGATCCCGATCTGGATCGCCGATTACGTTTTGGCTTCTTATGGAACAGGTGCGATCATGGCGGTTCCTGCCCATGACGAACGTGACCACGAATTTGCCAAAACATTCGGATTAGAGATCATTCCTGTATTGGCAGGGGGCAACGTGGAAGAATCTGCCTATACCGAAGATGGACTGCATATCAATTCAGACTTTTTGGATGGGCTAGACAAAGAGACTGCCATCGAAAAAATGGTCGCATGGTTGGAAGAAAACCATGTTGGGAAAAAAGAAGTCAGCTATCGTCTTCGCGATTGGTTGTTTTCTCGTCAACGGTATTGGGGGGAACCAATCCCAATCATCCATTGGGAAGATGGGACGACTACGACGCTTCCTGAAGATCAGCTGCCGTTGCGTTTGCCAAAAACCGACAATATCAAACCAAGCGGTACTGGGGAATCGCCATTAGCTAATGTCACGGATTGGGTCAATGTCACCGATCCAGAAACTGGGAAAAAAGGACGTCGCGAAACCAACACGATGCCACAATGGGCAGGAAGCTCATGGTATTTCTTACGCTTTATCGATCCTCATAATAAGTCTGTTTTGGCAGACTATGATAAATTGAAACGCTGGATGCCAGTCGATATTTATATCGGTGGGGCGGAACACGCTGTCTTGCATTTGCTTTATGCTCGCTTCTGGCATAAATTCTTGTACGATATCGGTGTCGTGCCAACGAAAGAACCATTTGAAAAATTGTTTAACCAAGGGATGATCCTTGGGGAAAACAATGAAAAAATGTCGAAATCCCGCGGCAATGTCGTTAATCCTGATGATGTCGTCAACCAATACGGTGCGGACACCTTGCGTTTATATGAAATGTTTATGGGCCCACTGGATGCATCGATCGCTTGGAATGAGAACGGCCTCGAAGGCAGTCGCAAATTCTTGGATCGCGTGTGGCGCTTGATCGTCGATGAAAATGGCAAAATGCGCGACCGTATCACGACATTCAACGATGGCAAATTGTCGAAAGTGTACCATCAAACAGTTAAGAAAGTGACGGAAGATTTTGAGCAGCTGCACTTCAATACGGCGATTTCCCAATTGATGGTCTTTGTCAATGAAGCCTACAAAGCCGATGCCTTGCCTTACGAATATGTCGAAGGATTTGTGCAGCTATTGGCTCCGATCGCACCGCATATCGGGGAAGAGCTCTGGTCGATCCTCGGAAATGACAATGGGATCTCATATGTTCCATGGCCAACCTATGACGAAAGTGCCCTAGTGGAAGATGAGATCGAAGTCGTCTTTCAAGTCAATGGCAAAGTTCGTGCCAAAGCAATGGTGCCAGCGGATGCCGAAAAAGCAGTGCTTGAACAATTGGCGCAAGAAAACGAACTTGTCCAAGAACAGCTCCAAGGAAAAACGATCCGCAAAGTGATCGTCGTACCGAATAAATTGGTCAATATCGTTGCAAACTAAACGCTAAAAACGTAGCTGCCTAACAGATCGACAGTCTGTTAGGCAGCTTTTTGGTAGCGACAAAGAAAAAAAGTGTTACTGAGTGGTTCTCAGCAACACTTTTTTGTTATTTTTTGCGAATGATCCCATAGAACAAAGCGGCTGTTGCGACCAATGGAATCAAGATCACTAATAGAAAGCCGTTTGGATACGTAGCGCGAGTGAAAATTTCTGATGAAGCATCACTTCCGCCAAATAGATGATTGGAAATCATGAACTGAGCCATCATAGCAACGATTGCGACAAAACCAATTGCAGCACCAGTACCGACGAATAATTTTTTCTTTGCGTTGTTCATTACATTTGCCCCTTTAATAGTCTCTATGTATCATTATACAAAATTTGGATACGTGTTCAATCTGATTTTGTCAAATAATTGATTCGTAATACACTTGAAATGTTTCTGACATATTTAAGCGCCAAAAAAGCCAAAATTCCGCTTGTTAGCGATCATATTATTCGCTGATCCTCACAGACTCTCGTATAATAAAGAAAGAGAAAAGAAAGAGGGGACTTACATGGAGTATCAATCATTTGAAGGCCAAACGGCTTTTTTTGAAGATTATGCACGGATTGCCAAACCTGGCTATGAAGAAGAGGCAGTCACTGCCGATGTCTTGGAACAGTTGAATCAACAATTAACAGAAGAAGAGCTGTTTTACCGTTTAGCAGCCGAAGATGCCAAAGAAGGGCAAGTCTTTTTGTTTCCTTTCAGCAAGCGAATGTTTACCGAAGACCTTGACGCTGCCATTTCAACAGAATTCCGTTATGATGGCGCACCCTATGTCTATGAGACTTACGAAGACGAACAACCTTAATCACGCAGAAAAAAGCTTTCAGATGATCGGTTAAATCATCTGAAAGCTTTTTTGGTTGAGGCATTGCTATTAGTGCTTGGCTTGCTGCTGCGCTAAGGTCAAGTCACCAATGTAAGGGACTTTTTTTCCGGCAACTTTCAAGTATTGTTCGGCACCTTTGCCCGCAATAATCACGATATCACGACTGTCTGCTTCATCGATCGCCGATTTGACGGCTTGTTCCCGATCCATCTCAAGAATGACGGCAACTTCAGGATTGATGATAGCGTCGGCGATCTCTTGGGCGATCGCCGATGCTTCTTCAAAATCAGGATCATCGCTAGTCAGATAGACTTTGTCCGCATATTCTCCTAATGCTCGTCCCATATCTGCTCGGCGAGATTGGGCTTTGCCACCCGCACTACCAGTGACAAAAAGCAGGCGGCCATCTGGGCGCAATTGACGGGCAAGTTCACTTAATGATTGGAAGCTAAGGTAATTGTGGGCATAATCAACAATCATGACTGCCCCATTTTCTTTTTCTAAAACGATCATTCGTCCAGGGATGATCACTGTCGGCAGGACTTTCTGGGCGTCCTCACGAGAGGCACCCGCTAAGCAGGCAGCCAAAATCGCCGCTGCGGCATTCTCATGGTTGAAAGAACCTAAGATCCCCAGTTGATATTCACCAGAGACTTGCAAGACATCAGAAGTAGCTGTCAGGGCAAAACTCTTTAGGTCCATTCCTTCTTGAACGACATAATCGGCGTCTGAACGTCCGTAGGTGATATAAGGAACTTGATGGACTTCACAAGTTTCTCGCAGCAAGTGGTAGTGATCACTTTGCCGATTTAAAATCATTTGTTTGCTGTTGCGGATCAGTTCCCGTTTGCAGTAAAGGTAATCATCATAAGTCGGGTGTTCCACCGGTCCAATGTGGTCAGGCGAAATATTCAAGAACGCGCCAATATCAAAGGTAATACCGGCGACCCGTTTGGTTTTATAGGCTTGGGAAGAAACCTCCATCACAAGATGGGTCAGGCCGTTTGCGACAGCCTCAGCCATCATTTTATAGAGATCCAGTGTTTCGGGGGTCGTTAACACTGCTTCATTAAAGGTTTTTCCATCGACTGAGTTTTCCTCAGATGAAAAGAATGCTACTTTTTGACCCGTCGATTCTGCTAAAATCGCCCGAGCAAAATAGGCGCAGCTGGTTTTGCCTTTTGTGCCAGTGATGCCGATGGTCACCAGCTGTTCTTGCGGGTTGCCATAAAACGCTTGGGCGATCACTGCCATCGTTTCTCGAATGTCCGTAACAATGATCCCGTAGGTTGCGAAGCTGTCATAAGGTGTTTCTGAAATGTAGCATTGAATGCCTTGATCAATGGCGGCGGCTAGGTAGCTTTCTTTAAAAGAAGCCCCTTTACAGAAAAAAAGCGTCGCCGCATCGGCTGTTCGCGAGTCGTAGCTTAATGAGGTAAAGGCAAGATCAGTCATTTCTTGCGGCACGGTATAAACCCAATCAGTGGGGGTGATGATTTCTTTCAATAGGTTTTCCTGCAATAAGAGCTTGCGGATCTGGGGCACGGTAATGAGTTCCTTTTGCATCGTTGTTCTCCTTCATTCCTCTAAAGATTTCTCTTATTATAGCATAACTCCTAAAAACCGCCGTTTGGGAGAGAAAAGTTTTCTTTTTTTTCTCCTTATTTTGAAGAAACTTTAAGATGTTGCAAAAATAGATTGCGACCAACCCTTTTTCGAATTAAAATGGAAGGGATATGTTTGTAGAAAGTTGGAGATAATGGCGATGGATAATCACATGCGTTCAGTGTCAAAAGAATTAACTACACAAGAAAAAATGGCTCAAGGATCTGCTTGGATGACGATGGGAAATATCGGCTCACGTTTGCTTGGCGCCATTTACATTTTACCCTGGTATTATTGGATGGGGGCAAATGCTGATAAAGCAAATGCGTTATTTGGAATGGGCTATAATGTTTACGCCTTATTTTTAATGATCTCCACTGCGGGGATCCCATCGGCAATTGCCAAACAGATTTCTTTTTATAATTCTCGCCAAGAATACCGCACGAGCCAGAAACTCTTTTTAAGAGCCTTCCAATTGATGGCAGGCTTTGGCGTGATGACCGCCGGCATCATGTATTTGGCAGCCCCATGGTTGGCAACGGCTTCAGGTGGTGGGGAAGAATTGATTCCTGCAATGCGCTCATTGAGCATTGCACTATTGGTCTTTCCTTGTATGAGTGTTATGCGAGGATACTTCCAAGGGAATCAAGACATGAAACCTTTTGCGATCTCGCAAGTGGTGGAACAAATCGCCCGCGTCTGCTATATGCTTTTAGCGACCTTCATCATTATGCGGGTCATCGAAGGCGAATACACGGCAGCAGTGACGCAATCGACTTTTGCCGCCTTTATTGGTGTCTTAGCAAGTATTTTGGTTTTAGGCTATTACTTCCAAAAGCAACGGGTGCGGATGGATGTCTTAGTCGATATGAGCAAAGAAGAAACCGTGCTGCAAACCAAAGAATTGGTTTTAGCGACCATCAAAGAAGCGATTCCTTTTATTATCGTTGGTTCTGGGATCACGATTTTAAAATTGGTGGATCAGTACACCTTTGTACGGATCATGAGTAGTTTTACTGAATTTTCAAATGACCAGCTCTTAGAATTAATGGCGATTTTCGGTAGCAATCCTGATAAGTTGACGATGGTCGTTATCGGATTAGCTACTTCCATGGCTTCAACAGGCTTGCCTTTGATCAGTGAAGCAGTCGCCAAAAAAGACAAAAAGAACTTAGCTAAATTGATCAGCAACAACTTGCAATTGTATTCCTTTGTAATGTTCCCAGCGACCTTTGGGATGATCGTACTGTCTTATCCCCTATATACCTTGTTTTATCGCCCAGATGCGTTAGGGGCGAGCGTCCTAGTCGCTGCCTGTCTGTCTGGACTGGTCTTAGGCTTGTTTATGCTTAGTTCCAGTATGCTTCAAGGAATGTACCACAACAAAGAAGCCGTTATTTTCTTCTTTGTAGGATTACTGGTGAAAGTGATCTTGCAGTATCCAGCGATTCGGTTGTTCCAAGTTTACGGCCCATTGGTTTCCACCACGATTGCTTTAGGGATCGTCTGCTGGCTAAATATTCGCAAGATGATTCGCAAAGGCCATTTCAATGTAAACTTGACGTTGCGACGGACGTTATTGATTGGCGCGATGACGATCATTATGGTAATCGCAGCGTTGATTGCCCGCCAACTCTTTGGGCTTGTCCTCAGTTCTGAAAGAAAAGTTCAAGCCTTTATCTTGAGCTTGCTAGTAGCAGGAGTCGGTGGCAGTGTGTACATCTACATTGCGCTGAAATTACGTTTAGCTGAAAAACTGCTCGGCTCATCAATGGTTCGTTTGCGCCAGAAACTACACATCAAATAAAACCAGAAGCAGTCGCTGAGCCTCCATTGCGAGACCTTGGCGGCTGTTTTCCATGAAAGGAAGAAAGCAATGCGTTTAGACAAGTTTTTAGCGGATATGGGTTATGGCTCCCGCAAAGAAGTGAAACAGTTGATCAAAAAAGGTCTCGTGACCGTCAATGGACAAGTCATCAAGAGTGACAAAGCGCAAGTACTAGAAACACAAGATACCGTTTGTTTTGAGGGGGAACCCATCGTCTATCAAAGCCAGTTTTATTATTTACTAAATAAACCCGCTGGAGTGATTTCGGCAACCGTCGATTCCTATGAAGAGACGGTCTTAGATTTGTTTTCTGAAGAAGCGTTTCGTGAAGATTTGTTTCCAGTAGGACGGTTGGATAAAGACACCGAAGGCTTTTTGCTGATTACGAACGATGGCGGATTGGCGCATCAATTATTGTCGCCTAAAAAGCATGTGGAAAAAGAATATTATGCCCAAGTCGAGGGGATCATGACAGCGGAGGATCAAAAAACCTTTGCCAAAGGCATCAACTTAGACGGCGAGTGGACCTTGCCGGCTGAACTGCAGATCCTCAACGTCGATGAAGAAGAAACGCGCAGCGAAATCAAACTGATTCTCCATGAAGGCAAGTTTCATCAAGTCAAACGGATGGTCCAGGCAGTAGGAAAAGAAGTTGTTTATTTGAAACGGATTCGCATGGGAGGCCTGTCCCTGCCAGATGATTTGGCATTAGGCGAGTATCGGGAATTAACTCCTGAGGAATTGTCGAAGCTGCAAGAGCGAGGATAAGACGATCGGCGAGCTAAAGAAATTCTTATAAAAGTTGTTATTCGGCTGCAATATTTGTAAAAAAAGCCCGTTTTATAGGTGATTTACATGAAAGTTTGCAACAATAGACTTTAAACTGTTGGAAAAACCCTCTTTTTTTTCATGAATAAGCATGTTACAGTAGCCAAGCTACTAAAAAAAGAAGGAGTTACCTCATTGAAGAAAAAGATTTTTTTATTGCTCGCCCTTACGTTGCCCCTTTTCCAGCCAGCTGTCAGTTATGCTGCTGAAACCAAGAGCAGCGAGGAACTGACGGTTTTGACCACAGAACTAGCCTCTTATGAAGAAGAAGTCACGACTAGCCAACAGAAAGTCACAGCGCTGGAAAGTCAATTAGCAGATTATCAGGAAGAATTAAACCAATTGGCAGAAGAAAGCAAGGAAGTTCAAACGCAGATCGCTGCTCTGAATGACCAAAAAGCCCAGCACCAAGGAAGCCAAGCGCAAAGCAGCCTGGTAGTCGATGGACCGCAAGCCACGATCCAGCAACTACGCAAGTTTAGTGAAACACAAGCAGCTTTACGGGAAGTAAACCAACAGTTGGCGGAAAAAGAAGCCGAACAACAACGTATCACTTCGTACCAAACCTTGACGCAAGCCCAATTAGTACATAGTAAAGAACAACTAGCAACAGCAAAAGAAGAATTGCAGAGCCAACAAGAGCAGCTGCAGCAGACGCAAGTGCAAGTACAAGACTTGCAAGAAAAAGTGGACAAAGAAGCAAAAGCCGCTGAAGAAGCAAAACAAAAAGCCAAAGAAGCAGCAGAGAAAGCGGCAGCCAGTGAATTTTCACTGCCAATCACGGGCTCCGTGTCGATCTCCAGCGGTTTTGGTACTCGAGCTGACCCAACTGGTTTTTCAGGGACGCAGCATGACGGGATCGACTTCACCGGTCAAGCGGGGGAGAAGATTGTCGCCGCTCGTGATGGACAGGTAGAAGATGCTGGCTATGGCCCAAGCACTGGAAACTACGTGATTTTGGCTCACGATAACGGCTTTTACTCGTATTATTTTCATTTAACAGCTGTCAGTGTCTCGAAGGGGGCGACCGTTGCAGTCGGCGACCAAGTCGGTACGATGGGGACGACTGGAAATTCGACAGGCGTCCATCTGCACTTTGGACTAAGTAAGACGTTGTGGTCAGAGTTCGTTGATCCAGCAGCTTACTTGCCGCTATAAGGCAAAGCTCCGAGTAGAAACATTGAAAACAATCATCTGAAACCAAAAAGCATGACTGACAAGAGGGGGTTCCTCAAGTCGTCATGCTTTTTTTGTTTACCACAAGCCCGGTTGAGCGATGATCACTAACTGTTCTTTGGTAAAGGGATGCTCTAGATGCAATTCGTAGCCATGCAGCAGCAAACGCGGCGCTGGTTTGTTTTGGTAAAGCGGGTCACCAACGACTGGATGACCGATGCTGGCAAGGTGGACGCGAATTTGGTGGGTCCTCCCCGTATCTAACACACAATACACATCGGTCGTCTTTTGTTGGGCGTGGGCGATGGTTACATGAGTGACGGCTGACTGACCGTTGCGGGGGTCAATGATCCGCTTGCGCCGATCGTGACCGTCACGACCGATTTTTTTGGCGATCGTTTGATCTTGCGTGAGTTTGCCCCAAACCGTGGCTTGATAGCGGCGGAAAATCTGTTTGTTTTCCAACATTCGGCCCAAGATCGGCAACACCAAGGGATTTTTTGCGAATAAAACGACACCGCTGGTTTCTTTGTCTAGACGATGGACCACATAAGGCTGCTGCTGTTTCGGCGCAAGGTAAGCAGCTGCATCATTCAACAGGGTATCTGCTTCTAATGGCTGATTGGGGTGCGTCTTGACCCCGGCTGGCTTGTTCAGTACCAATAAGTGCTCATCTTCAAAAAGTACGTCGACTTTGTCTGCTTGGCCTAACTGGATCGGCTGGTAGCTGTAATCACTGTCTTCAATGATCAAAGTGATTTGATCGCCGCCACGAACTTCTTGATGAAACATCGCAGGCTGCTGATTGACGGCCACATTTTTCCGTGTTCGCAGAAAATGGCGCACTTTTCGTGGGACGAGCCACTCCTGTTCCAACAACTCGCGAAGCGGCATGGGCGGGTGATTTTCGGGTAAAGTCATGGTGTATTCCATAAAAACGTCCTTTCTTTGCTGTTCGCTACCGACTATTATAGCATCTTTAAGCTTTTCTTATAAAAAAAACAATAAAAAACAGAGTATTCAATGCTAGAATAATAAAGCATTCTTTTCGAATGAAATTACGTCTAGAGCCGTATAAAAAAGAAAGTCATTTATGCTACACTTAACCAAAGGAGCGTGAAGTAATGGATTGGAAGCACATCCTTCACAAAATAAAAACCGGTTGGCTGACCTTTTGGCGCTGGTTAAAACCATATTTGCAGCAATTTCATCAATGGCGCAAACGGGTTTGGAAAAAATACCACGTAAATAAAATTTTTATTTTACTTAGTTTAGTTGCTATTTTAATCATGAGCGGGTATTTGTTTTATATCGCCAAAAATACGAAAGTTAGTGAATTAGAGTCAGGTCTGAAAGAATCAACGGTGATTTTTGATGCCAATGGCGATGAAGCAGGGCAATTGTACTCGCAAAAAGGCACGTACGTTTCTCTTGATGCCATCTCCAGTGATGTAGTCAACGCCTTGATCTCAACCGAAGACCGCAACTTCTATAATCACCACGGATTTGATATCAAGGGGATCGCTCGGGCAGCCCTACGCATGCTGGTTAACCGCAGTGCCGAAGGCGGTGGGGGAAGTACCATCACCCAACAGCTTGCCAAAAATGCCTATTTGTCCTTGGATCAAACCTTTAGTCGAAAAGCCAAGGAGCTTTTCTTAGCGATCGAGATCGAGAAGAAATATTCCAAAGATGAGATTTTGGAAATGTATTTGAACAGTTCCTATTTCGGTAACGGGGTTTGGGGCATTCAAGATGCCTCGCTAAAATATTTCGGTGTCAATGCTTCTGAACTAAGCGTGGGAGAAGCTGCGACGTTGGTGGGGATGCTCAAAGGTCCTTCGATCTATAACCCGATCGACAATCTGGAAAACGCCACGAACCGTCGCGACACCGTCTTGAGTTTGATGGTGGATAACGGCAAGTTGGACCAGTCCGTTGCTGACCAAGAATCACAAGTTGCCTTAGCCAATTTACTGTATGATGGATTTGGCAATTCAGAATCTGGCTATAAGTATCCTTATTATTTCGATGCGGTCATCGATGAAGCCGAATCCTATGGGTTGGATGCTGATGATGTCATGAATCGCGGCTACAAGATCTATACAGCGCTGGATCAAAACTACCAAGCACAAATGGAAGCTGCCTATAAAAACGATGCCTTGTTCCCTGAAAATGCCGCTGATGGCACGATGGTGCAATCTGGCTCTGTCGCACTTGATCCGAATACCGGTGGGGTGCAAGCGGTGGTGGGTCGTCGTGGCGAGCACGTCTTTAGAGGCTTTAATTTTGCCACGCAAATGAAACGTTCACCAGGCTCCACGATCAAACCAATCAGCGTCTTCGCCCCTGCCCTAGAAGCTGGGTTTGAACCCGATAGTATCCTGAAAGACGAGCCCCTTGATTTTTATGATGCTCAAAACTTTGATGGGACCTATGCTGGCGAAGCAGTCATGTATCAAGCCCTCGCCCAAAGCTTGAATCTGCCAGCAGTTTGGCTGTTGCATGAGATCGGCTTAGATCGTGGGTACAGCAAAGCACAAGAATTCGGTCTTTCCTTGACTGAATCCGACAAATATTATGGCTTAGCATTAGGTGGTTTGGAAAAAGGGGAATCACCAATGACGATGGCAGCAGCGTATGGCGTTTTCGCAAATGGCGGGTATTACTACAAACCGCATTTGATCACCAAAATCGTTGATTCTACCGGTGCCGTGATCGTTGACAATACGTCTGTGCAAGGCAAACGCGTGATTTCTAAAGAGACCGCTGATAAAATGACGAGCATGATGCTGGGTACCTTCTCTAACGGGACGGGTGTTAGTGCTAGTCCGTACGGCTTTACGATCGCCGGTAAGACGGGTACGACAGAGACCAACTTTGATGCTTCTAAGGTCAATGACCAATGGATCGTCGGCTATACTCCTGATATGGTTCTGTCAACCTGGCTAGGATTTGAACATGTGAGTGAAGATCATTACTTAACGGGAACTAGCGGACAAGTTGTTGGGAAAATATTTAAAGCAGAGGCCGAAAGCTTACTGCCTTATAGTCAAGGCACCCAATTCCAAGTTGCAGACGCTTATTGGACAGGCGGAAAATTAATGGCAGCCGATGAGGTACCAGATCCTGAGAGCAGTACGTCACAAAATAGCAATGATTGGCAACAAACCATCGATGACTTTGCCGAAAGCGCCAAAGAAGGTATGAAGGAATTCGGCAGCAAGATCAAAGAAGGAACGAAAGAATTGTTTGGCGGCTTGTGGAATTCCATTAGTGGAAATTAAAGGAATTAGGCAACTGCTAGTCTAGAACCTGAGAAGAATGGTATACTAGAAAAAAAGAGGAGGCGTCAAAATGGCAAATATTTATGATACAGCAAACCAATTAGAACGTGAATTACGGGAGTCAGAACAATTTCAAGATCTGAAAGGTTCTTTCGACCGTTTGAAAGCAAATGAAGAAGCGTACGCGTTATTCAAAGAGTTTCAAGAGTTACAACAAAGCCTGCAACAAAAAATGATGGCTGGCGAAGAAATGACGGAAGAAGAAGCGCAAAAAGCCCAAGAATTATCGCAAAAAATTCAACAAGACGGCATCGTTTCTGACTTGATGCAAAAAGAGCAAGCCTTCAGCTTAGTAGCCAATGACTTGAACCGCATCATCATGGGTCCTGTAAGAGATCTATACGAAGCGTAATCGCCAACAGACAAAGACCAAAGAAGCTAGTGAATCTTCAGAGAAATCGGCTGCAACTGCAAGAGCCGTTTCCAAAGAAGTTTCAAAAGCGCTTCTTTGGTTTTTTTTTATGAAAAAGGCGAACAAATTTTCGTATTTTGCTGACGAAATGCCTGAGAAATGTTATGATAGAAGCATTAAGGAGGGAGAAAGAAATGCGATTTTTACATAGTGCAGACCTGCATATCGACCGGTCATTTGAAGGGGTTCATTTGTTATCTGAAAAAGTGAAGACCCAACTCCCTGCCATCAATCAAAAAATCATCCGTAATTTGGTGGATGTTGCCTTAGAAAAAGCGGTCGATTTTGTTTTGCTGGCTGGGGATACATTCCATCAAGCACGGCCGAGTCTAAAAGTGCAGCATGACTTTTTTGCCCAACTGCAACGACTAGGGGAAGCACAGATCCCAGTCTATATGATTTTCGGCAACCATGATTATTATGATCCGCAACGGTATTGGTTTGCTTTTCCAGAAAATGTCATTCTCTTTTCATCAGAAGAAGTTCAAACGGTTCAAGGAACAACGAAAAACGGTGAAACCTATGCAATCAGTGGATTTAGCTACCAACATCCTTGGATCGCTGAAAATAAAGTAACAGAATTTCCCGCAAGAGCAGCGGTGGATTACCATATTGGGCTTTACCACGGGGATCAAGCCGGTGAACGGTATGCCCCCTTTTCAATCAGTGAAATGAAGCAAAAAGGCTATGATTATTGGGGCTTGGGGCACATCCATGTACCTAAGACGCTCTCAGAGCAGCCGCCGATCTTCTATCCCGGTACACCCCAAGGAAAGACCAAGAAAGAACAGGCGACTGGGGTGATTTTGGCAGACTTAACGCCGCAAGGATCAACGATCGAGCGCTTGGAGATCGCTGAGATCGCTTGGCAAAAGCAAGTGGTCTCCTTAGCGGATGTGACCGCCTCGAATGCCGTATTGCCAGCGATCATCGAGCGTTTAAAAAGTCCTCGTTCGCGCTTGCTGCATCTGGTGTTGACCGATGTGCAGCAGCTGCCGCCAGATTGGTTTCCAGCTGCGGAAAAAAATGAATGGCTAACCTACCTCAATGAACGGTTGGCGCAAACAGAGCCACTGCAAGTGATCTATGCCCTTGAAGTCGAGCAAGCCAATGAAGACAAGATCGCATTGGCGGTATCAGAAGATTATATGCTGCAGTTTTTAGCGATGTATGAGTCACCAGAGATGTTTGCGGACCGACTGTCGGACCTATTGCAGCATCCGCTGATCCAGCGAGGGATCACCCATGAATCATTTCAAGAAGAAGTCTTGCAGCAAGCTAAACAATTGTTGAAAGACGACTTTCAATGGGAGGAGCAGTCATGAAAATTTTAAAAGCAGAGATTACCGGTTTTGGGAAATACCATGAACAAAGTTTTGCCTTTCATCCGCAAAATCAGCTGCTCTTTGGGCACAATGAGATCGGAAAATCGACGTTGTATCAATTTATTGCCTCCATCTTGTTTGGCTTTCCGAAAAAGACAGCCAAGAAAAAAGACTATACCCCCAAAAACGGTGCTGCTTACGGTGGCAAGTTATGGTTGGCGCTGGAACCCTTCGGCGAAGTGATCGTCGAACGCTATCGGCAAGTGGACCGTGGTCGTGCCAAAGTCCATGTCGCTGGTCAGACGGTTGATGAGCAATGGCTGGCACAACACTTGCAGCCCCTCAATCGAGCGTTGTTCTTCGATGTCTTTACTTTTCAGCAAGAGCAATTGACCCAGATCGATAAGCTAGAAGAAAATGAGCTGCACCAAGCGTTGATTTCTCTAGGGATCAGCGGCAGTCAAAAAATGCTGCAGCAAGTGGCGCAATATGAAACCACCAATCAGCAGCAATACAAGCCGCGGGGGCAAAAGCTGCCTTTGAACCAGGCGTTAAAACAATTAGAAAAACTGCAAAAAACGATTGCGGAAAAAGAAAGCGAAGAAAGCCGTATCCAACAGCAGTATCAGCAGATCGCCCAGCTGCAAGAACAGATCCAAGACTTGCGACACCAGTATCAAGCATTGAATGACGCCTATCAGGAAAATCAGCAGCAGCTGAGTCATTGGGGTCTTTATGAAGAGTGGCAGCAAATGGCACCAGCAGATACGTTAGCCGATCCTCAGCAAGTCCAAGCCATCAAACAGTTTTATCAGCAGTATCAGCAGCTGACGGAAGAAATTCGCAAAAAAGAAGCTGAATTAGATCAGTTGGAGCAAGGAAAAGAATCAGATAAGTATTTCTTTTATCTTGATCATGAGCACCAAATCCATCACTTGCTGCAGCAGCAAGTGACGATGGCGCGTTTGGCAGATCGTGAAGCAGCGGCCAATCAACAAGAAGCCGTCGCTATCACGGAGCTGAATCGCTTGATTGAAAAGCGCCAATGGAGCAGAGAATCGCCGCCGCTAGTAACGGCTTCGATCCATGAACAAACCACACGTTTACTACAAGAACGTGTGCAGTTAGAAGAGCTCGAAAAGCGCATGATGCGTTTAGAAGAAAAAGCGCAGCCTTTGCAAGCCACCGCAGCTCGCTTAGAGCAGCAGCATCCTCAATTGATTGGCCGCAAGCCGGTTTCTCGCCCGCTATGGCCGCTAGGGATCGTCGGTGGGCTGCTAGCAGTGATCGGTATCTTTTTGCCGAGTCCCTGGCGCTGGCTTGCATTAGGTGCGGGGATCGCAGCGATCATCGGCAGTGTTTTACCGCTGATGAAAGCAGCGCCAAACAAGCAGCAAGGCATAAAGCAAGAATGGCAGACGATCCTCATGCAGCTGGATCTACTGGGAGAAGAGTTGGCACAACTGGAAAATGAACAGCAGCAAAAGCAGCAGCAGATCGATCGTGCCTACCAAGCGTTGACACCCTTTTTTGGTAATTTGCCGGTGGAAAGCTGGCAGGCGTATCTATTGGCCTATGATGAAGATGTTGCTAGCTATCAAGCCTACTCGCAACAACGCAAACAAGCCTATCAAGAACGGCAAGCCGTCGCAGAAGAACTGGCCCCCTTTGACGAGCAGTACCGTCCGTATGCGGAGTGGCTGCCGCTGCAAAACAAAACAGTGTTAGAAAAAGCAGCGATCTTACAGAAATTTCATGAAGAGATGCAAACGATCAAGCTTTCACGGCTGCAACAACCTAGCACACTGCTGGCTCAACAATTGAACCGCACCCGCAATGAACGCGACCAGCTGCTTTCCCAGGCCAGTGATCTCTTGCAGCAGCAAGGCTTAGATCACCCCGCAGAAATCAGCCTCTGGTTGAAGCAATGGGAAGCGGCGCAACGCACGCAGCAGCGAGCAGAAGAATTGGCGGAGATGTTAACACCGATCTATCCCAAACCAGTGACACAAGCAGAATTGCTGCAGCAAAAAGACCAGATCAAGCAGCAGCAAACACAGCTTCAAGCACAAATACAGCAGTTGACAGAGCAAAAACAGCGCTTGGAATTAGAAGCAGCAGCCAGTCAAAAAAAAGGCACCTTGAATCAGCTTTATCAAGAAGAAAGTGAGCTGAAGGCGGTCATTGAAGAACTCGCTGTGGCATGGGGCAGTCGTCAGTTGGCGGCTTCAATTTTGACGGATGTCACGACCGAATTGTCAGAACAGCAATTGCCGCAGCTATTGTCAGCCGCTTCGACTTATTTTGAACAGCTTTCAAACGGACGTTATCAAAAGATTCTTCTGGAAAATGGTCTGTTAGTAGCGGGAAATGCCAGCGAGACCTTTTCGATCATCGACTTGTCCACAGGCACGAAGGATCAGTTGATCATGGCGTTACGTTTCGGTTATCTAGCGCTGCAAAAAAATCATCCGTTGTGCCCGATCATTATTGATGATGGTTGGTTGCATTATGACAGTGTTCGTAAGGAACGCTTCGCCGCGCTGTTAAAAGAGTTTGGTCAAAGTTATCAAGTAATTTGTTTGTCTTCTGATCAAGAAATGGTAAGCTATTATCAGAAGTACCAGCAGCCTATCCAGGATCTGAGTAAAGGAAGTGAAAGATTTGGCTGATCGGCCAAATAAGCCCATGAAAAAAATTCGTGAATTAACTGTTGATGAAACGTTTCAACTTTTCTTACTGATTAAGAATGCCGATGTACGAATCGCGAAAAACGGTAAAAAATTTATTGCCTTCACCTTTCAAGATACATCCGGCACGATCGACGGAAAGTTCTGGGATGCATCAGATGAAGAAATCGCCCGTTTTGAACCCGGGAAAGTAGTACTGCTAGATGGGAAACGGGAAGTCTACCAAGGCAATCCCCAAGTCAAAATCATGCATTTGCGCTTAGCGAAGCCGGAAGAACCTCATGAACCAAGCCAATACATGGAAAAAGCGCCCTTGCGAAAAGAAGAGATGGAAGAAGAAATCAGTCAAACCTTGTTTGAGATCACAAATCCTCACTGGAATCGCATCGTCCGTTTCTTGTTGAACAAGTATAAAAAGGAATTCTTTGACTTTCCAGCAGCGAAGCGCAATCACCATGCCTTCGCCAGTGGATTGGCGTATCATACGACAACTATGCTGCGGTTAGGAAAAGCGATCGTCAAAGAATACCCTGAATTAAATGCGTCACTGCTGTATGCGGGCATTATTTTGCATGATTTAGGAAAAGTAATCGAGTTGACAGGTCCCATGACGACAGAGTATACCTTAGCAGGGAATCTAGTAGGGCATCTCGTCTTAGTGGATGAAGAAATCACACAAGCCTGTATTGCTTTGAAATTTGATGATAAAGAAGAAGATATCGTTGTTTTGCGGCATATGGTCTTAGCTCATCATGGGTTGCTAGAATATGGGTCACCTGTTCGGCCCCGCATAATGGAAGCAGAAATCCTCCATCAGATCGATAACTTGGATGCTTCCATGCAAATGATGCTGACGTCAATCCGTTTAACGGAACCTGGTCAATACACGGATCGTATTTTTGGCATGGACAACCGGAGTTTTTATGTACCAAAAGAAGTGTAGCAGCGACGTTGCAGCACGATCAACCAAAGTGAATGACGGAAAGAACAAAAACCACGCTAGGCTTGCTTAGCGTGGTTTTTGTTAGCTGCTGGAAAAATTTGAATCGTAGATAGAAATCTAATCGGTACAAAAAAAGAAGCGCCGCTATGACGGCACTTCTTTTTTTATTATTCAGCAGAAGAATCTGTAGCACTTTCACTCGTTGCAGTAGAGTCATCGGTTGCATCAGTAGCAGAAGAATCTGCCGCTGAGCTGTCCGTTGCATCTGTTGCAGAAGAGTCAGCAGTTGAATCTTCTGTTTCGGCTGCTGTGATGTAATCAGAAAGCAAGTCTGCTAAATCAGAGTCTTTCATTTTCACGTTGGCTGCTTGCAATTCTTGACCGATCGTTGCTGCCACGAATGTTTGATCATTCAATAAGGTGTTTTGAGCGATCTCAGTCAAATCATCTTTGTATTTATCCATATCGTTGCCTTTGTCTTGGTTTTTCACCATTTTCACGATGTAGTATTCTGTCGTGTAAGTTGATGTGTTGGTGGCAGAGATCACTTCAGAGATTTCACCATCTTTTAAGTCAAAAGCGGCTGTTTTTACTTCATTCGGTACAGCTGATGAAGTAGAATCGAATTTGATTGTTCCGCCATCTTCTTTTGTGGCTGCATCTGTTGATTTTTCTTTGGCAATTTCACCAAAATCAGCATCATCTTTTTTCACTTCTTCTAAGACATCTTTGGCATCATCTTCACTTGCTACTTTGATGATTTGTGCCTCTACCTCTGGGTGGAAAGAATCCCATGCTGTTTTCATGTCTTCGTCAGTAATATCCATGTTGGCTTTTAAGCCTTCACGTAAAGCAAGTTGTTGCTTCAATTCTGCCCGGTAAGACTTCACCGTATAACCAGAGGCAGTCAAGGTTGATTCAAAGGAATCATTCCCACCGTATTGTTCAGCCATATTGTTGAATTGCTCATCGATCATGTCTTCGGTAACATCATCACCATATTTTTCAGTAAAGACTTTTAAGACGATCATTTGACGCAACGCATTTTGGTTTTCTGAACTTGTTTTTGCTTGGTCATAAAAATCTTGAACAGTGATTTTACCGCCTTTCATTGTTGCGATTTCCTCACTTGAATTACCACAAGCCGCTAATGCAAAAAGACTCATTGCACTGACTGCTACTAAAATTAATTTTTTCTTCATTCGTTTAAGCACTCCTAATTCTAAAAAAGATTCATAATAATCACTGCACCTACTATACCACTTCTAGAAATGGTTGGGAAGAAAACAGTGGATGTTTCAAACAAAATTCATAAAAACTACAAATTTTCAATTTGTTTGGTATCCTCTGCGCTTTGGGCTTGAATCGTCGTGATGTGCTGATTTAACTGCTCCATTTGGGTTTTGATCCGAGCAAGGCGCGGTTGCGCTTGGAATTTGAAGGCTTCCAGATCTTTCGTAAAAGATTCGGTCACAACGGGGATGGTTTCGTCGATCGTTTTGCGGGTCACCATCACAGCATCCTTTAGCTGTTTAACGCTGTCATTGAATTCTAAGGTCGCTTCTGTCGTGTCATCTAAATAGCGAATCAATTCTTCACGAGTTTCATTGCCGCTTTTCGGTGCAAAAAGCAAACCACCTAAGCCGCCGGCGATGGAACCGAATAATAGTCCTTTAAGAAAATTGCCGATCATTTAATCCACCTGCTTTCCAATTTTTTCGGCGATTGCCGCTAGTTCTTCCCCCGTGTAGTTGTCTGCGTGATTGCCAAAATGGATCTTGAAATCATCGTCTTTGCTGTAACGAGGAATCAAATGGACATGGGAATGAAAGACCGATTGGTACGCCAATTCTTTATTGTTGTTGATGATATTTAAGCCTTCGATCTCAGGGAATGCTTTTTCGATCGCTCGAGCAATCTTAGGAATGCGGGCAAAAACCGCTGCTGCCAACGTTTCATCGTACTCAAAAATATCCGTCACATGCGTTTTGGGGATCACCAATGTATGACCCGGGGTGACTTGGGAAATATCTAAAAAGGCATAGACTTGCTCATCCTCGTAGACTTTGTAGCTAGGAATCTCACGATTGTTGATTTTACAAAAAATACAATTTTCCATTGTAAAAAAACCTCCTTGATCTAGTACCTCTACTTTACCATATTTTGCTTTTTTTCGTCTGGTTTCCTCTTTGAAAAAGTCGGAACAAGGCAACTGTTCCTTCAACAAAGGCGCTTTTTTAAAGAAATGCGAAAAGCGAGCGAGAAACGCTTGCATTTAGATTCCAACAACCCTAGACTTAATATCAGAAATCATTTGGAAAGAAGGAACCTATGAAACCGATCATTAGAGAAACCTTACAGAAAAAAACAACGACTTCAGCGAAGCTTCGCTACTTAGCCTATGCCTATAAAGAGTGGTTGATCGCGATCACGCTGTTTGTGGTGTTTGCTGGTTCAATCACTTATTCTCTGACACGTCCGCAAGAAGAAGTAGTCAATGCCGCCATTGTCACTGAAACAGCAATGGACCCTGCGGTGCAAAGTGAATTGGAAGCAGCCGTTGAAGCATGGGCGATTGACCAAGGGTATCAAAAAGAAGAGCTGAGGATCAGTCTGGTTTCTTATGCTGAACCAGCTGCTGTCCAAGCATTTACCACCCGTCTTGCTGCTGGTGCGATCCAAATGGTCGTCTTTCCAGCCAGCGAAGCACAAACGTGGCAAGAGCGCTTTGGCAGCCAAGAACTGCCGCAAGACCCCATTACAGTGGGAGAAAACGAATTTATCTTGCAAGTTACGAATAAAGAAAAATAAATAACTGTTTTGCCAGCTGACTGAATTGAACAAAAAGAGCCTACGTTGAAAAAGTGTCGTAATTAGGTGAATCGGAGGAAGAAAATGACTTTACAAGTAGCAAACGTGACAGGCGGCTATAATCAACTGCCAGTCTTAAAAAATATTGATTTTACGATCGGCGATGGGGAACTCGTCGGCTTGATCGGCTTGAACGGGGCAGGAAAGAGTACGACGATCAAAGAGATCATCGGGTTACTGCAACCTCACAGCGGCACCATCACGATCGATGGCCTGACCCTGAAAGAAAACCCAGAGCAATACCGCAAACAAATCGGGTATATCCCTGAAACCCCTTCTTTATATGAAGAATTGACCTTAAGAGAGCACATCGAAGTGACGGCGATGGCCTACGATCTTCCGCAAGGAGAAGCCATGAAGCGAGCAGAACGCTTGTTAAAAACGTTTCGTTTAGAAAACAAACTCGATTGGTTCCCAGCAAATTTTTCAAAAGGAATGAAACAAAAAGTCATGGTGCTCTGTGCCTTTTTGATTGAACCAAGCGTTTACATCATCGACGAACCCTTCTTAGGATTGGATCCTTTAGCGATCAATGCATTATTGGAACTGATGAATGAGATGAAACAAACTGGAGCATCGATTTTGATGTCCACCCACATTTTAGCAACCGCAGAGAAGTATTGTGATAAATTCATTCTACTGCATAACGGTGAGATCCGCGCACAAGGGACCTTGGCGCAACTAAGAAGCCAATTTCAAGCAACGGAAGCCTCCCTTGATGATCTGTACCTCGCACTGACAAAGGAGAGTCAAGCATGAAGCAGTTTTTCTCGCAACGCTTACAGCGGCATCAAAAACAGATGACACGCTATTTGCGCTATGTCTTCAATGATCATTTTGCTTTGATCAGCACCTTTTTAGTCGGAGGCCTCGGTCTTTACTATTCGGAGTTATTAAAAACATTGCCGCGGCCGTTTCCCTTAGGCGGCGTCATCGTGGTGGCTGTTTGGTTATTTGTTTTACCGTTAGGACGCTTAGCGACATTGACAAAACCGGCAGACTTGATTTTTCTTTTAGCCAAGGAAGGACAAATGACAAGTTACCTCAGCCAAGCGTTACGTTATTCCCTCTGGCTGCCCTTTGGGGTTTTATTTTTAACCGTAGGGGCAACAATGCCTTTGGTCGTGGTCACAGCAAACAGCACCTTTGCCTCATTCCCATACTTTTTAGGGATGATGTGGCTCTTAAAACTGGGGGATCTTTCACTACAACGGATCCGTTTGTATCAAGAAACCCAGCAGCAAGTCAAACAGCAGCGAGGCATCTGGATGGTCAGTGCGCTAGTTGCTGCACTTGCTAGTATTTATGTAGTACCTTGGTTAGGGTTGGTGATCAGCATCCTCCAAGCAATCTGGTTCCTCTTTGGCGTGAAATCTAATCGTCAGCTTTTAGATTGGGACTATATGATCCAAGCCGAACAGTCGCGCTTAATGCGGATCTATCGGTTTATCAACTTATTTACAGATGTTCCCCAAATCACGACGGAAGCCAAACGGCGCAAATACCTCGACTGGTTGCTGGCAAAGATCAAGCCAGTGCACAGCAATACGTATCTCTATCTTTACTTGCGCCGAGTGATTCGTGGTGGGCAATACGGCGGCCTTTATGTCCGCTTATCCTTGATTGGTGGGTTCGTCTTGTTCTTTGTCGATGAGCTTTGGATCAGTCTGCTGATCGGCTGCTTGTTTCTTTATCTGATCGGTTTCCAACTGATTCCCTTGATCAATGAATTTCAATACATGGTTTTGACCCATCTGTATCCCGTGCCAGAAAAACAAAAAGCCGCAGCGATCAAAAAAATTCTTGGGGCACTCTTACTGGTGACCGCAGTTCTTTTCGGCGTGATCTGTTGCTTGCGCTTGCCTTTTGTTTGGCAAGGCGGTATCGCGTTTCTTGGCTTCTTAGGGTTTGCGGGTCTCTTTTTAGGCATCTATTTACCAGGGCGATTAAAGAAAATGCATGCTTGATCCACAAGTGGCTTCTCTTACAAAAAGCGAACGCATATGCGCTTGACGGCGACCCTTTGGGAAGCTAGAATAAGAGGTACTGCGAAATAAGGAGAGAAGCTAGGATGGATATTCGCTTGGATCAAGATTGGCGTATGCGGCCGATCAAAGGCGACACCGGGAAAGCCTATATCGGGCTCAAGGACAACGACAAAGTCTTTATCAAACGAAATACGACCCCGATGCTTGCGGCACTCTCTAAAGAGGGCATTGCACCCAAACTCGTCTGGACGAAACGGACGGGAAATGGCGATACGCTCTCCGCACAAGAATGGCTGGATGGACGGGTCTTAGATCCCGATGAAATCGGCCAAAGAAATGACGTCATTGATGTGTTGTATCACTTGCATCATTCAAAAACACTGGCACAGATGCTAAGTAAAATAGGGGGACAAGTCAGATCGCCTGAACAGATGCTGATGGATTATCAGGATCAGCTGCCTTCTGCGGTCGCCCAAAACGGTTTTATTCATTTGGTCACCGAGTATTTAAAAGCTAATATTCCAGCTTTTGACGAGCAAAAAGCCGCGGTCGTCCATGGCGATGTCAATTATCGAAATTGGCTAGTTTGTCAAAATTATTTATATTTAGTCGATTGGGATTCCGTGATGTTTGCAGATCCAGCAATCGACATCGGGACTATTTTAGGTCACTATGTGCCGCTATCCAGCTGGTCTCATTGGCTGGTGCGCTATGGTATCCATAGCAGCAGCGAAGTGATCGAAAAGATTTATTGGTATGCATTGTTGAGTATGCTGCAAGAGGTCAAAAAATATTATCTGCGGGGCGATTACAAAGCCATGAATGCAGAGATTTTACAATTAAAACGAATTTATAGTGAATGAAGAGAAGATGGAGCGAGGCAATTTGGTTCCATCTTGTTTTTTCGGAAAGGAAGAAACATGAGAGTAAGAAAACGTGCAGGTGCAAAAGAGCTGATTGAAGCTCATCCACAATACGTCGTTGCAGAGCCTATCGAATGGAAAGGGCGTTGGCATGAACGCTTTGGCAATGATCATCCGCTACACATCGAAATCGGCATGGGAAAAGGCCAATTTATTACAGAAATGGCGAAAGCTCATCCCGAGATCAATTATATTGGGGTAGAGATGCAGATCAGTGTCGTTTCGATCGCATTGGATAAAATGATCGAGCAGGAGATCCCAAACTTGCAACTGCTGCATGTGGATGGTTCCGCATTGACCAACTATTTTGCGGACAATGAAGTAGACCAGATCTACTTGAATTTTTCTGATCCCTGGCCTAAGAAAAAGCATGAGAAGCGCCGTTTGACTTCTAAAGCCTTTTTAGCAGTGGACGAGCAAATTTTACGACCTAATGGCGAGATCCATTTCAAAACGGACAACCAAGGATTGTTTGAGTATTCCTTAGCGAGCTTTTCTCAATATGGCATGATCATCAAACAAGTTTGGTTGGACCTGCATAACAGTACCTTTGAGAACAATATCATGACGGAATATGAAGAAAAATTCTCCAGCCGCGGGCAGCGAATCTATCGGGTGGAAGCCCAATTTGTGGCAAAAGAACCACAGAAATAAACGAATGATGAAAGATGAAGCAAATTTGCTTCATCTTTTTTTCTATTCTCAAAGCGTTTGCGTATTTCTTTTTAGGAGGGATAAGTCGTGGATATTCAAGCATTCTCAGACGAGTTGATTCTTTATGGAAGACAAGAACGTATGCAGGATCTGGCCATTTTGCCTAGCGGTTCACAGATGGAGGTAATTTTCAGCAAAAGCTATCTCAGAGAGTCCTATCAAGTGTTGACGAATGAAGAAGCCCAACAGCTGATCACTCGCTTCAAATTTTTAGGAGGAATGGAGGTGGGAGAGCGACGTAAAGCTCAGTTAGGCGCAGTCAGTTATCCGTTCGGCGATCAGCTGCAGCGGCTGCGCATCTCAACAGTCGGTGACTACCAAGGGCGTGAAAGTCTCGTGATGCGGTTTCTTTATCCCTTGACTCAGGAGCATCTGCGCTATTTCTTTGCAGAAGATGTCCAGCAGATCCAGCAGGGGACCAAACAAAGAGGGCTGTATTTGTTTTCAGGCCCCACTGGATCAGGAAAGTCGACCCTCATGTATCAGTTAGCACGGGCAACCAAGGGGCAAGTCATTACCATTGAAGATCCCGTCGAGATCGAAGAGCCGCGCTTTTTGCAGCTACAAACTAATTTGAAGATCGGGCAAGATTATGATGAATTGATTCGCTTGTCTTTGCGGCATCGTCCGGACCTGCTTTTGATCGGCGAGATCCGTAACAAAGAAACGGCGCAAGCCGCTGTTCGAGCCGCTCTGACAGGTCACCGAGTATTTGCCACGATCCATGCCCGAGGTGTAGCAGAAACCAAGACGCGGCTGCTAGAATTGCTCGGGACAGACGATCGTCTGGCACATGCGCTGCAAGGGATCATTTATCAGCGATTGCTGCCAAATGAAGCGAATGAACCTCATGGATTGCTGGCGTATCACTTTTATGAGGGGCAAGTGGAAAAACAGTGGCAACACGTACTAAACCGAGTGAAAGAAAGTGGGTGGATCAGCGATGAAGTTTATGAAAAAGAAGCCCCAGCTACCACGCCGTGCAACTGAAGCCCTCTTAGTCACCTTCACGGTGTTATTGGAGAGTGGCTTTTCCCTACAAGAAAGCCTCCAAGTGCTGCTGCGCAGCCGCCAGTTTTCTGAACCTGTGATCGAACAGCTGATTGTCCATCTTGCCCAAGGGCAAAGCTTTGCAGCAGCGGTAGCGCCGTTGTCGTTATCAGCTACTGAAAAAAGTCAGCTTCATTTAGCAGAAAGGCATGGGGATCTCACGGCGACCTTGCGGCGGATGGTCGACTACCACACATTGGTCAACAAGCAAAAACAGCTGCTGTACAAAGTAGCTGCCTATCCGCTTTTGTTGCTGGTCTTTTTACTAGCTGCGCTTTTTGGGATGCACCGCTTTTTATTGCCCCAATTGTTAGCCTCTGGCATGATCGACGAAGGTCATTTGGGCATTCGCGCCATCACTTGGGCACCCGCAGTACTTATCCTCTTCTTGTTGTTCAGTGGGCTGCTTTTTGTGATCAGCCGCTGGGTGTTTGCCCGCCGCACTGCCTTGCAAAAAGCTGTGTTTTTCAGCCGCCTGCCATTGTTCGGAGCATTGTACACGAGTTATCACACGAGTTTTTTCGCATTGGAATGGGGCAAGCTGTTTCAGCAAGGATTAGATATCCAACAAATTATTGAGTGCATGGAACAAACCAGCAAAGCCACGCTGATCCAAGAATTAGCACGGGAGCTACGAGTAACCTTGACGTTGGGTGGAGAACTCCCAGAAAAACTTCGTCATTTCTCGTTTCTCACACCAGAATTTTCTTTGATCGTCTTTCAAGGAGAAGTACGAGGAAAGTTAGGAGAAGAGCTTTTTTTATACAGTCAATTATTGATGGAACGCTTGTTTCAACGAATCGAAAAATCCATCCACTGGATTCAGCCCTTGATTTTTTTGTTGGTTGCTTTAATGATCGTTGGGATCTATGCCGCTATGTTTTTACCAATCTATGGAAATATCCAAGGAGTGATCGAATGATAGAAAAGAAAGTAGCATCTCCTCGCAAGCAGGGGATTTGGCGTGTCAAAAAAGGCTTTACATTGGTTGAAATGCTAGTCGTTTTATTAGTGATCAGTATTTTGGTTTTATTGTTCGTCCCAAATCTTGCCAATCAAAGAGGAATCATTGATGAGAAAGGAAATGCGGCGATCGTGAAAGTAGTGGAAACCCAGATCGAACTCTTCCGTCTGAATGAAAATCGGGAGCCTTCGAGAGAAGAATTGATTGCTGAAGGGTATGTATCTGAGGAACAATATGCGATTTATGAGCAGGGGAACTGAGGACTGTCAATGGCGCTCTTTTGCTGGGTTTACCTTAATAGAAAGCCTTTTGGTCCTTCTTGTCAGTAGTATGTTTCTCTTTTTCCCTGTTGTGGCCATTGAATACTATCAGCAATCTGCCGAAGTCTTAGGCTTCTGTGCTCGCTTAGAAAAAGGGCTCTACACTTTACAGCAAACGGCCATCATCGACAACACACAAACCCGGGCCGTCTATCAAGCAGAGCCAACGCCAACTGTTTCGTTTCACGGAGCTACCACTGAGCCGGTAACGAAGATTGAAGTTCCTTCACAGCTAGAGGTGCAGGCGTTTCCCGACATCCTGTTCAGTAGTCAATCTGGCAACAACAGCAGTCTGCGAAAGATCGTTTTTTATTGGCAGGAGAAAAAGCAAACCATCAGCTATAAGTTTTTATTTGGGAGTGGCCGTTATGAAAAAATCGTTGAATAGCGGGTATATCTTGGCCGAAAGCCTGATGGGGTTTGGGGTGTTAGCAACGTGTATCTTATTGTTTTTAGTGATGCAGGCTGCTGTACTTGCTCAAAGTGCGGCATTGCAGGAAAAAGCCCAGATGATGAGGGTGCTGTATGAAGAAGTCCAGAACCATTCCTTTGATTCTTCAGCCATCAGCTACACGACGCAGCGTCAGGCGGTCTATCAAGTTCGCTTTTGGCAAGCAGCGCAGCATCAACAGGCACGCATCCAAAGTGGCGAACAGCTCTGGGAGATTTTGTATGAAGAGTAAAGGCTTTACTTTGTGGGAGTGCCTGTTGTCTTTATGGGTATTGGCGATCTGCTTATTGATGATCAGTGGGATCGTCAAGCACCTGGCACCGGTCAATCAGCAGATCATGGCTCGCAAAGATCGAGAGTGGCATGTGTTTTTGCTTCAGCTGGAACGGGAATTAAGTACCTGTACCTATCTATCAGTCAGCGAGACGACGCTATATTTGCGAAGCAGTCAAAACAATTCGGTAACGATCGATCGCATCAATCGCGTGCTGCGGAAACGGGACAACAATGGCTATCAACCACTATTGACAGAAGTAGCGGATGTGTCTTTTGAGAAAATTGGCGCAGCGATCCGCTTTACCGTTTCCTTTGAGAATGGAGAGCAAAAAATTGGGCAATGGAAAATACACACACAAGAGGCGGCATAAGGGCAGTATTTTATTGACAGCACTATTGTTTGTACAGCTGATGAGTTTGATGCTATTACTGGTGTTAGAAAATAGTCGGACAACGGCACTTTTTTATACAAAAACCATTGAAACTTATGAAGCTCGCATCATGAGTGAACTGTTCCATGCGGAATTCTTGCAAAACGAAATGGCTGATCAAGGGTCACGTCTTTATAATGTGGGAAAGTTGACCTATGAACGGCAAGGACAGGTCTTACAGATCGAGTGCCATGTCAAAAGCCGCCGCTTTACATTTACCTTTTTGTTACCCGAAGAACAGCCTGAAATAGACACAGAAGACCAAGAGGAATAGTACAGGGAAAGGATGGTTGTTTCGACCATCCTTTTTCATACAGAAATAGAAAAAGAATGTTTACAGCTTCACAAATTATTCTAAACGAAAGCGATTGATTATTTTGGATGAATCGGCTAAAATTAAACAGGTATATATGTTGTTATAGTTTTGAAAAGAGGTGCAAGATGTCCGCAGAAAAAATGGAAACGTCTTTTCATTTGACCGTTGAAGCGATCCAATTGCTTCAAAACGCATTGGAAACGTCTTTTTTTGATGCTTACGTAGAGACGATCGAAAATTTTGTTGATCAATACCAAGTTCGTGTGATCGATGGGGTACCTGATGAAGCAACTGCTGCTCGTTTAGAAACCATCTATCAAGAAATTCGAGCAATGGAACTATCGGCAGAAGAAAAACGCAAGCTTGCGCAGTTGGTTTTGCTCAAAGGCAGCCAAACGGAGCGCTTGCAGGCCAATCACCAACTGACACCAGATAGTCTTGGGTTTTTATTCGTTTATCTGATCGAGCAACTAAGCAGTGCCGATCAACCAGTGAAACTTCTGGATTTATCGGTAGGCATGGGGAATCTCTTATTGACAGTCTTGCTGAATCTACAATTAGCCAAGCGGCCAGTAGAAGGAACCGGTGTGGATATTGACGAAACCTTGTTGGCGATCGCAGCTGCAACGGGGGAATGGACCAAAGCGCCTTTGCATTTGTTCCATCAAGATGGCTTACAAGAGCTATTGATCGAACCAATGGATCTGGCAATCAGCGATCTACCGGTGGGCTATTACCCACAAGATGAAAAAGCCCAAAGTTTCATTACAGCGGCTCCTGAAGGACACAGTTACGCCCATCATTTGCTGATGGAACAAGCGATGAACTATGTCAAAGCAGGTGGGTACGGTTTGTTCTTAGTACCAAGCAACTTCTTGGAAACAGAACAGAGTGAATTTTTGAAAAAATGGCTGAAAGAAAAGGTTTATTTGCAAGGAATGATTCAGCTTCCTGAAGAACTCTTTAAAAATGAACATTCACGTAAAAGTATTTTGCTTTTACAAAACCATGGAGGGACAAGCAAACAAGCAGACGAAGTCTTGCTGGTCAAGCTAGCCTCACTGAAAGAACCAAAGAACATCACAAAACTTTTTGAACAATTTGCGGCTTGGAAAGCAGCAAATCTGTAATATAATTCGGATAAGGAGATCATCATGTCAAAAACAATCGCAATCAATGCTGGAAGTTCAAGTTTAAAATGGCAATTATATCAAATGCCAGAGGAAACAGTTGTCGCTAAAGGAATCGTTGAACGAATCGGTTTGAAAGATTCTATCTTTACCATCAAATATGGGGAAGATCAAAAATTCGAACAAATCATCGACATCAACGATCACGAAGTAGCGGTAAAAATGTTATTGGATCAACTGATCGAATTAAACATTTTAGGTGCCTATGATGAAATCACTGGTGTCGGCCATCGTGTCGTTCACGGCGGAGAAGATTTCCCTGATTCTGTTGTGATTACAGACGAAGTGATGGAACGCATCCAAGCATTGGCTGAATTTGCGCCATTACACAATCCAGCAAACTTGATGGGGATCACTGCTTTCAAAAAAATCTTGCCAGAAATCATTAGTGTCGCTGTTTTTGATACTTCTTTCCATGCAACGATGCCAAAACACAATTACCTATACAGCTTGCCATTAGAGTACTATAACGAGTTTAAAGTACGTAAATACGGCTTCCACGGTACAAGCCACCGTTATGTTTCTGAGCGTGCAGCAGAAATGTTAGGCAAACCAATCGAAGAATTAAAAATCATCACTTGCCATCTAGGGAACGGTGCGTCGATCACTGCGGTTGACGGCGGAAAATCAGTGGATACCTCAATGGGCTTCACGCCATTAGCTGGTGTAACGATGGGCACACGTTCAGGTGACATCGATCCTGCTGTTTTACCATATTTAATGGGAAAATTAGATTTGAACATCGATGAAATGGTGGATGTTTTGAATAAAAAATCTGGTCTATTAGGCTTAACTGGTATTTCAAGTGACATGCGCGATCTAGAAGCAAACTACGACAAAGAAGAAGTCAAAGTTGCTTATGATGTCTTTACTGACCGGATCCGTAAATATATCGGTGGCTATGTCACAACCATGAATGGCGTTGACGCGATCGTCTTTACTGCTGGTATCGGTGAAAATGATGCCCACGTCCGTAGCGAAGTCATCAAAGGCATGACTTGGTTTGGTTGCGAATTAGATGCCGATCAAAATGCAAAACGCGGCGAAGAATTAGTGATCTCAACTGAAGAGTCAAAAGTCAAAGTGCTTTTGATCCCAACAGATGAAGAATTAATGATCGCTCGCGATGTGGAACGTTTACGCGGCTAAGCCAAAGCAATCCTTAAATAGAAGAGGAAGCACATGCAAGAGAAAATACTTGCATGTGCTTTTTTGTAGGAAAATCAAAAAAAATGGTGTCAGAGGTAAAAATTGGTGAAGACCAGTTTCTAATTTTTTAAACAGAATATTTAATAATTATACATATGAAAAGTGGTTCATACTGGACTTATTTAGAAGGCTTCTCATTTTACTTTCATTTGAATTTAAATTTCCCTCCTTTTTTGTAGGATGTTCTCAGGGAAATACCCTTGTAAAAGTTGCCAAATGGGAATAAACTGGCATTTGTGAATTTTCAGAAAAATTCCGCTATTTTATTTTCATTAATTTTTATAAGGGGCCATTACATATGGAAAAAGAAAAAACATTCTTAGGTCAGCCGCGAGGGCTGTCAACTTTATTCTTCACGGAAATGTGGGAACGATTCAGTTATTATGGTATGCGGGCGATTTTGGTGTACTTCATGTACGATGCAGTTGCCAACGGCGGCTTAGGGTTGCCAAAAGGAACGGCTGTGGCGATCATGTCGATTTACGGTTCCTTAGTGTATATGTCAAGTATTGTTGGCGGCTGGATCTCGGACCGTCTTTTAGGATCAAATAAATCCGTCTTTTATGGTGGAATCTTGATCATGTTAGGACACATCGTCTTGGCAACACCTTTAGGGATTCCAGCGTTGTTTGTGTCCATGATGCTGATCGTCATCGGAACCGGACTATTGAAATCCAACGTGTCGGGTATGGTGGGGCATTTGTACAGCAAAGACGATATCCGTCGGGATGCTGGTTTCTCAATTTTCTACATGGGGATCAATATCGGTGGCTTGTTAGCGCCGATCATCGTCGGGATCTTAGGACAAGAGGTCAACTACCACTTAGGCTTTTCGATTGCTGCTATCGGGATGTTTATCGGTTTGGTGCAGTATTATGTGCAAGGAAAAACCACGTTGAAAAGTGTAGCGATCGCGCCAACGAATCCCTTATCGGCAGCCGAAAAGAAAACCTTCTTCCGAGCAGTCGTTCTGGTTCTTCTCGCATTGGCAGTGTTGTTTGGCGCAGCTGCTGCAACAGGCCATCTGACGGTTGATTTCTTCATCAACTTCATCAGTGTTCTAGGTATTTTCTTGCCGATCTACTACTTTACCAAAATGCTGCGTTCGAAAGATGTCACACCAGATGAAAAGAAAAAAGTGTTGGCCTACATTCCGCTGTTCTTGTCAGCGATCGTCTTTTGGTCCTTAGAAGAACAAGGCTCATCGATCTTGGCATTGTTTGCCGCTGACCGTACGCAATCAACGTTATTCGGCATCAATATTCCAGCAAGTTTGTATCAAACCTTAAATCCACTTTTTGTCGTCTTACTGACACCTGTCTTTGTCTGGTTGTGGACCAAACTAGGTTCTCGTCAACCCCGGACAGAAGTGAAGTTTGCCATTGGTTTGGTCTTAGCCGGTTTGTCCTTTCTATTGCTAATGCTGCCAAGCCTCTTGTTTGGAGTAGAAGAACGGGTCAGCCCATTATGGTTGGTATTGAGCTTCTTCATTATGATTGCGGGGGAAATGTGTCTTTCACCTGTGGGCTTGTCGGTGACGACCAAACTAGCGCCGAAAGCTTTCGAAGCACAAACCTTGGCGATTTGGTTGTTAGCAGACGCTTCTTCACAAGCCATCAATGCGCAAATCGCTCGGTTCTACACACCACAAACAGAAGGGATGTACTATGGCATCGTCGGCGGAGTAGCCGTTGTTGTCGGCATCATCTTGTATTTAGCTAGAAAACCGATCCGCAACTTGATCGGCAACATTCATTGATCAAAAAATAAAAACTTGATTTTCCGCCTATGCATGGATTGAACAACCCATGCATACGGTAGGAAAATCAAGTTTTTTTGTTGCGAATCAATGTCTTAGTCAATCAATGGGCTTAGTGGCTGGCGTGTGATCTGCTGCTGTGCAATGACCAGGGCTTCTTGGAAGTGCTGCTGCAAAAAGTAGCGGTCATGGCTGACTGCCAGCAGGGTTCCTTGATAATCTTGCAGCATTTCTTCAATTTCTTCTCGGGCATAGCTGTCGAGGTGATTGGTTGGTTCATCCAAAATCAGGACGTTGATTTTTTCTAAAAAGAGTTTCAGTAACGCCAACCGGATTTTTTCACCACCGGATAGATCTTTGATTCGTTTGGCCACATCACCTTGATAAAAACCACTTTTGGCTAATTGCCGACGAGCCGTTTCTTCGTTTCCTGTCAATGTATGGACGTAGGCTAATAGGCGGCTCTCGGGATCGGAAAACTGCAGCTGCTGGGGCAAATAGCCGATCTGTAAGCTGCTGCCGCGCTTGATAGTGCCGCCGCTAGGAAGCTCCTCACCGAGAAGTAATGTGAGTAAGGTTGATTTTCCGGTACCATTGTCGCCGATGATGGCTAGATGCTCCCCACGGTAGACCGCAAAACTGCTGTCTTTGAATAAGACTTGGCCGGCGTATTGCTGGTGCAAATCGTGAACGATGAACACCTCTTTGCCTGATTTTCCGCCATTTGCCAAGCCTTGCAGCCGATTTTTCGGGGGCGCTGGCGGTTTGACCAGTGTAAGTTTCGCTAGGCGGCGTTCCAATTCTTTGGCTTTTTTGAAGAAGGATTCATTGTCTCCTTCATGGCCCCACTGACGAAATCGACGAATCATGACTTTCAGTCGCTGGACTTCTTTTTGCTGCAGTTCGTAATTTTTGGTCAGCTCCGCCAAGCGAGCTTCTTTCAAGACACGAAATCGGCTATAGTTCCCAGGATACTCAATCAGGGCGCCTTCTTCCAGTTCCCAGGTCTTGGTGGTGACTTGATCGAGAAAGTGTCGATCGTGAGAAACGACTAGAACCGCTTTTTTCGTATTCTGTAAATAATTTTCCAACCAGCGGATACTTGAAAGATCCAAGTGATTGGTTGGTTCATCCAGTAACAGCAAGTCAGCATCGGTGACTAACACTTTGGCTAAAGCGACTTTGACCCGTTCACCCCCGCTAAGGTCTGTTAACCGTGCGTCCTGCCGATGGGGAATTCCTAACCCTTGTAAGATCGCGGAAATTCGGTCTTCTAATCCATAACCGCCCAGCTCTTCAAAGCGCTGCTGCAGCTCGCCATAACGGATCAGACACTTCTCTAAATCAGTATCGGGTTCTGCCATCAAGGCTTCGTAATGGCTCATTTGCTGTTTGAGTTCTTGAATGTTAGCTGCAGAATGGAGCAGGTAGTGGGTAACGGTTGCTTCAGAAACTGTCAGCTCTTGCTCGACCGTCCCGATCCTCAAGCCTTTTTGGCGGCTGATAACGCCGCTATCGACACCTTCACTGCCAGTCAAGATTTGTAATAAGGTTGATTTGCCCGTTCCGTTGATGCCGACTAGGGCAATTTTTTCCCCAGCTTCGATTTGGCAGGATAACTCCTCAAATAACGGATTCCCGCCGATGGTTTTTTTAATAGCAATTGCTTGTATGATCATGATCTCTCTCCTTGAGACCACTCAAAAAGGCCATGGATATCCATGGCCAGTGTTATTTAAACTCAGATTTTTAGAGAAAAATACCTTGAGATGGCCATTGATTTTACGTAAATTTAACTGTTTTGGACAGATTAGTCCCGTCAACAGCAACTGTAAAACCAATTGCATGGCTAAATGCGATATGGTATCGTTGGTAATTTTCATTACTTGTTATTTTAGTCATGCGCATCATGGTCGTTTTCCCTCCTTTGTGTCTTTGTCTTTTCAGTGTACCTGAAAGTATCAGAAAGTTCAACCAGGACTGGCGGTTTCTTAGCGTTCCTCGATGCGTAATTCTGTCAGAGAGCTTTCTTTCATCTGACCGATGACCAAAGGAACGGTCTCATGAACCACATCGCTGTATTCTAAGCCGAACCAGCGTTCAGGTGAAATAGTATGGCGTTTGATAAAAAGCTTCGTCTGCATGACTTGCTTCTGCCATTTGCTTAATGCAGTTGCATTCGACAGCTCTTCTTCGATCATCACGAATTGGAAATCACCCACATTGCGTCCAGGCGTTAAGGAATAGCGTTGCGGCTGCAGCGGCAAGCGACCATCTTTCATCAATTCTTGAATGATTTGGCGAATGTAGAGATTGACTTCTTGCGGCACCCGAAAGCCGAGATAAAGCTTTAGTTTAACGATAAAATCGGTATCTGCCATCGAAACTTCATATTTTTTCGTATAAGGTTCATCGGTGACTTCCACATTGACGAACCAATACACTTTGGCACGCTTCGGCCGTTTGTCTAAAATGGAATAGATGAACTGCTGACCGATCTGATCGTCTTGCAGTTTAGGAACCATGAAGACGACGTTCGTCTGAGATAATGGCAAAGAATCATCTTCCCGCAACTGTTTCAATTGAGGGATGTAGGTAGAAAGTGCAACTTCTTCGGCAGCATTTTCTTGAATACGATTGCCCCATTCCCAAATCAGCATCACACCGATGATCACGCTGGCTAATAAGATGGCAACGTAACCGCCATGGAAAAATTTCGTCGCACTAGAGATAAAGAAAATGCCTTCGATCGCTGCAAAAAAGAGCGTGATGAACGGTGCCAAGAAACGGGTCTTCTTGTTTTGGTGCAAGTAGAAATACAGCAAAATAGTGGTCATCAACATCGTTACCGTAATGGCCAATCCATAAGCGGCTTCCATCCGAGTAGAGGTCTGGAAGAATAAGACTACGCCGGAACAGGCGATCCACAGCAAGGTGTTCAAGGCAGGAATATACATTTGCCCGATAGACGCCCCCGGATAGATGATTTGCATCCGCGGCAATAGTTTCAACTTGATGGCTTCAGAAACCAAGGTAAAGGAGCCAGACAGCAGAGCTTGCGAAGCAATGATGGCAGCGAGTGTGGCGAAGCTGACACCAAAGACTGTCCACCCTTGCGGCAACGCTTGGAAAAATGGATTCAAGTTTTCGATTTCTTGATAAGTCGGGTTTTGATAGACTTGCAGCAGCCACGCCGCTTGACCAAAGTAATTCAGCATCAAGCAGATTTTGATATAGGGCCAGCTAGCATAAATGTTTTTCTTACCCACATGACCTAAGTCCGAGTAGAGGGCTTCCGCACCAGTAGTCGCCAAAAAGATATTGCCGAGAATAAAGAGACCAGCGCTGTTATCGGGACTAAAGAGCAGATTGATCGCATACCGGGGGTCAAGGGCCCGAATCACCGAAAGGTCACCGGCAAAGTTCATCACACCGACGATGCCCAAGAAGGTGAACCAGCCTAGCATGATCGGTCCGAAGGCTTTGCCGACAAACTCAGTCCCAAAGCGCTGCAGGGCAAAGAGGACCAATAAGATTGCTAAGGTGATGCCGACGATGATCGATTGGTCATTGCCGAAGCGATCAAAAAAGGCTGGAATTCCCCGTAATCCTTCGATGGCAGTGGTTACGGTCACGGCAGGCGTCAATACCCCATCTGCTAGCAGGGCTGCGCCCCCGATGATCGCTGGAATAATCAAGTAGCGGCTGTTTTTACGAACTAAGGTATAAAGGGAAAAAATCCCGCCTTCTCCATGGTTATCCGCGTTTAATGCGATCAAGACGTACTTGATCGTCGTTAACAAGGTCAGCGTCCAAAAGACGAGCGAGACGCTGCCTAAGATAAAATCGGGCGTTAAGGTGCGGAGTCCGCCATTATCCTCCACCAGGGCTTTCATTACGTAAAGTGGGCTCGTACCGATATCACCGTAGACCACCCCCATGGCGACTAAAAGTCCGCCGGCGGTCACTTTTTTCATTTTACTTGAACTCATTGACTGTTTTCCCTCCATTTTAAACTGCAAAAAGACCTAAGCGGCCCCTTGCCACTTAGGTCTTGCAAGAAACATCTTAAACCAGCGGATTCCCGCTTGCTGTTGATCTAAGATCATGGAACGATCCATGTGCTACTCCCCTAAAGTGCTCTTATTATCTTTGTTTTTGCAGCTCCTGTCAATTGATTTGATAAAAATGGCAATAAACATTTTTCTTTTACTGCTTTTCAGCGTAAGATAACAATAGGTATGGAATAAGGAGGCAGGAAAATGATTGAGATCAAGAATCTGACGAAACAGTATGGACCCAAAAAAGCATTGTCTGATCTTTCCCTGACGATTCGTCAAGGGGAGATCTTTGGCTTTCTGGGACACAACGGGGCAGGGAAGTCGACAACGATCAAAAGCTTAGTTAGTATTTTGCAACCGACGAGTGGGGAAATCTTTTTTGACGGTCAATCCCTCGTGGAACATCGGGAAGCGATAAAAAAACAAATTGCCTATGTGCCGGACACGCCAGATTTGTTTTTACAGCTGACGGCTGGGGAATATTGGGACTTGATTGCCGCCGCGTATGAAGTACCAGCAGCGGAAAAGGCCGAGCGTTTGCAAAAATTAGGGCGCTTGTTTGATATGCTGTCTCATGAAGAAGAGACCATCGCTAGCTTTTCCCATGGAATGCGACAAAAAACGCTGCTGATTGGGGCATTGATCCCCGATCCGGACATTTGGATCTTGGACGAACCATTGCAAGGCTTAGATCCCCAAGCAGCGTATGATTTAAAAGAAATGATGAAACAGCATGCTGCCAAGGGCAAGACCGTGATTTTTTCTACCCACGTCTTAGACACCGCCCAGCAGTTGTGTGATCAATTAGCGATTTTGAAAAAAGGTGAGCTGCTGTACAATGGCTCAGTGGCAGATTTGCTGGCACAGCATCCGTCGCTTTCTTTGGAAACAATCTATCTGCAAATGACTGGGAGAAGTCAAGAAGAAGCGATTCTTGCAGAAGCGGAGGAAGCGTAGATGCGAAAACAACAATTTCTGACGCTGACCTCCGTTAATTTGCGGTATGCCAATCCCCAACTAACAGACAAAGCCCGCAAAAAAGGCAAGGCTGGTTCGACCTTGACCAGTTATTTGTTGTTTCAATATGCGCTTTCTGGAGTGGTGTTTCTGCTAGTCTATGGTTTGACGATGATCACATTGGATTTTAGTCAGATGCCGGGCTTTTTTACCTATTATGTCGCTTTGTTCGGAATCTTAGGCTTTTCCCAAGGGATTTCGTCCATTTACAATGTCTTCTTCGAAAGTCAAGATCTGCCAGCGTATTTGCCGCTGCCCTTTCGACAGAGTGAAATTTTTCTGGCAAAGATCGTGGTGGTATTTCTTACCGTTGCGCCGTTTATTTTTCCTTTGTTGGTCTTATTTCTCCTGACAGGGATTCGGGCAAACGTCTTTTTCTTGCTGACGGTCTTATGGGCGTTCTTGCTATTCGGCTTGTTTTTAGTCCTGATCTTCAGCATTTGCAGCTTGATCGTCTTCAGCCTGACGCGCACCAAGTTTTTCTTGAAGCATAAAAAATTGGTCACTAGTTTATTGCTAGGCGTGACGATGCTGGTTGTTGTGATCGGGGTCTTAATGATGAATCAGGTGAATACCTACGAGGCAGACGTGGTAGACCGAGGAGCGATCAGCTTTTTATTGCCCTTTTATTATGTGATGGTGGCGCCGTTTCAAACAACTGGTTTGCTTAGCTTGCTAGGGATCATCGCCACAGCAGGCGTGTTGCTTTTTGCCCTCTATCGGTTGATCTTGCCGAAGTTTTATGAGCAAGTGGCAGCCGCGGCGCCTAACCAAGGGAGTGTTCGTCGGAAACATAAACCCAATCAAGGCTTGGGCCAGCTGTTGTTTAATTACAATTCGCAGTTGATCCGTGATCCGAATTTGATCATGCAAGTCTTTTCTTCCTCGTTACTGATGCCCATCATTTTTTTAGTGTCCTTTGTGTTTACTGGGGTGGTTCAGTTAAGTGAATTGGATGAGCGATTTATCGGTGTTGTTTTCGTGGCGGGGATCGCCTTGGCGGCACTGATGGTCAACCCGACTTCTTTTATCAGTAATTTGATTTCATTGGATCAGGAGAATTTCTTGTTTGTCCGCTCCTTGCCGCTATCGATGAAGCGCTACTTGCGGGAAAAATTCCGCTTTGGCGTCGTTTTGCAGCTGAGCTTAACGGCAGTCATCGTGCTGGCAGCAGTGCTTTTATTCAAAATGCCGCTGATTTTGGCTGTCTCTTTTCTAGTCGGGGCACTTTGGAGCAGTTTTCTTTTGTGCTTGAAATATTTTGCTCGGGATTATCGATTGCTGCTTTTGGATTGGACCAATATCAGTCAATTGTTTACGAGAGGGGCGGGGAGTCTTGGGTTAGCCATTGGAACAGTCGCAACGCTATTTCTTTCCGTCATTGTTATCATCCTTTATGGCTTTGCTGCGACTTCGATTGATTTTTGGTTATTGAATGGTCCGGTTTTCTTTGTGATCCTCTTGACCAGCGTCCTTTGGATAGCCCATTATGACCATAGATTTTGGCGTCGTTTTTCCTAAGGGAAGCGACGCTTTGCTTATTTTATTTAAGGATGGATAAATTAACTATTTATTCAGAAAATTCAGAAAAACTATTTACAATCAAAAGGAAACATGGTTAGATAGGAGTACCTATTACTTTGCTTTCATTTTTTGCTGTACAAGTTTGGATAACCGACTTGTCAAAGAGCTGTGACCAAAGGCAAAAAGACCAATGAGACCTAAGTGCTCGTTGACTCTTTTGCTTTTGTCACGGTTTTTTTTGCACAAAAAAACCTGCCGTTCGTCGGCAGGTCGTCTAGCTATCAAGCTTTGGTGTGGTCTTTTTCTGGGATTTTGTTTTCTAGATCTGTCCGCACAACTAACACATCACAGCCAGCATGGCGAATGACATACTCAGACACGGAACCGATAAAGATTCGTTCCACGGCATTTAAACCAGTGGCACCGATCATAATCAAATCGATGTTGTGATCTTCGGGCAATTGTTTGGCAATGATTGGTTTTGGCGAGCCGTATTCAATTACTGTTTTGACTGCAGTTACTTGGTGTTTGCGGGCATAATCCTCATAGTCTTTCAAAGTTTGTTTGGCCATTTCGGTTGCTTGCTCAGCAAGCATGCCGTCAAAAGAAGAAACGGTTTGAAAGGCCCGAGTGTCGATCACATGTGCTAAAACTAATTCAGAATCATTCCGCTGTGCCACATTCACGGCTTTTTTGAAGGCTAATTCTGACTCGCTAGACCCATCGACGGCTACCATGATTCGTTGATATTGTTGTAACATAAGAAACACTCCCATCTGTTATCTTCTACTTTTATTGTAATGCTTTTTTCTGGAAAAAGAAAACCTAATCTTCCTTTTTTTTCATTTTTTTGTGCCAGCAAGATGCTGAATGAAGCGGAAGAGAGCAGCAACAACGCCAAATAAAACAAGGCAATCAGCTCTCTATCGACAAAGCCCACAACCAATGCCACTACGCCTAAAAGGAAATGAATGAGGCTATAGGTTTTTAAGAAGACTTTATTCGCCTCAGTAGTAGGGATCAAAGTGAAAAAAATCGCTTGTTTGGCATAAAGCAAATAACTGGTGCCGAATAATACGAGTGCCACGATCGTAAATAATAGAAGAATCATAAACATACGCCATCCTATTCTAAGTTGATAGGTTTAGTATAGCGAACCCTAGAAAGAATAGCAAAAGCCACCCTTACTTTGATATCAGATGGAGGACGTTGCACGGTTTCTAACGGCTAGAAAACGCAAAAAAGCCATCTGTTAAAAACAGATGGCACATTCTAAAAAGAATGGGTAATATCCGTTGATGCCGTTCTTTTTCCCATAGTATTGATCCCGCAAATTCTAGCAGGTGGGTTCCACGGTCTAAGCTTCGAACTACCAAAGGAAAAGGCATGTTACCAGCATTGACACAAGACGGATCCCAAGATATCAATAAAAATGTTCGGTCAACACACAAAAGGGACAACTCGTACATCACAGAATTCCCACCCTTATAGTAGCATAGGAATGACGAAGGTGCAATAAAGTTGTTTGAAAACGATACCAAAAAGTCACTATTTTTTCTAAGCACCTAGTTTTTTTTCTTTCGTTGCTGCAATTGTTGGTACCGTTGGCCCAACGCTTGCTCGTATTTACCGGTGGCTTTCGGTTGATAATAGTGGGTACCTTTTAGCTTATCAGGTAAATATTGCTGATCGACCCATGCATCATCAAAATTATGTGGGTATTGATAGCCAACTCCTCGATTCAAGCTTTCGGCGCCTTTGTAATGACTGTCTCGTAAATGATCCGGGACATCTCCAGCTTTACCGCTACGAATATCTGCGATCGCTGCATCCAATGCCATGTAGGCCGAGTTGGATTTTGGTGACAAACATAGATCGACCACCGTATCGGCCAAAGGGATCCGAGCTTCCGGCAAGCCCAAACGTTCAGCGGCTAACACAGCATTGACGGTTCGAGCAGCGGCTGCTGGGTTAGCTAAACCGATGTCTTCATAACCGATGACCATCAAGCGCCGACAAATGATCGCCAAATCGCCTGCCTCTACTAAACGACCTAAGTAATGCAGCGCACCATCCACATCGCTGCCGCGAATCGATTTTTGAAAAGCAGAGATCACATCATAGTGCGCATCCCCATCTTTATCATGGGTCAATGCTTTGCGCTGTACGCACTCTTCGATGATCGCTAAGGTCAAATGAATAATGCCGTCTGGTCCTTTTGGTGTGGAACGGGCAGCGAGTTCTAAGCCATTGAGGGCGCTTCGTAAATCACCGTTGGTCGCTCGCGAAAGATGCAAGCGGGCATCATCGGTCAATACGATGGTTTCTGATCCAAGTCCGCGAGTTTCATCTGCTAAAGCTTGATCAATGGCGGTCAAAATATCTTCTTCTTGGAGCGGTTTGACTTCAAAAATCTGTGTCCGACTGCGAATCGCTGGATTGATCGTAATGTAGGGATTTTCCGTCGTGGCACCGATCATAATAATCTTGCCGCTTTCTAAATGGGGCAGTAAAAAGTCTTGTTTTGTCTTGTCTAGTCGATGGACTTCATCAAGCAATAAAATGACAGTACCGCTCATTTTGGCTTCCTCTGCCACGATTTGCAGGTCTTTTTTTGTATCTGTGGCGGCGTTCAGCATGCGAAACGCATAGCGTGTCGAGCCGGCAATCGCACTGGCAATGCTGGTTTTTCCGGTTCCCGGCGGTCCGTATAGGATCATCGAAGAAAGCATTTTGGCTTCGACCATTCGGCGAATGATTTTCCCCGGGCCAACCAAATGCTGCTGTCCGACGACTTCATCTAAGTTCCGTGGCCGCATTCGATAAGCAAGTGGCTGCTGCATAAAACGATCCTCTCCTTTTCCTGTAAGTATAACATAAGAACGTACATTCTCATAAACAAGCTGATTTGCGTCCTTACGAAAACAAAAGGGCGCGTATTTTCCACTCAGTCAGCAAAAAACAGGTTCGTTGAAAAGAAATCGTTGAGATCACCGCAACTCTGTAGTCAAAGATAGTAAGTTGACCGAGAATTGTGTAGAATAAAGAGGGTGATGAGAATGGATGAATTAATGGCACTTTTTGCGACACAGCCGACAACGACCATCGCGCGTGCCTTATTAGGGATGTATTTGGAACATGAGACCCCAAACGGAAAATTAGGTGGGTATATCGTGGATTGTGAAGCATATCTAGGTCCCGATGATCTGGCGGCTCATAGTGTGGGCATGCGAAACACACCTAGGGTTCGGGCGATGTATCAGGAACCCGGCACGATTTATTTATATACGATGCATACGCATCGAATCGTCAACTTTATTACGCAACCAAAAGGCATCCCACAAGGAATCATGATTCGCGGGCTAGAACCGGTGGATGGGATTGACTTGATGGAACAACAGCGACAAAAAACGGAACCGGATGTAGCCAATGGCCCCGGGAAACTAGTACAGGCACTACAGATCCCAGCTGAGCTTTACGGAGAATCGGTTTTTACGAGTCCGCTGCATTTGGTTCCTGAGCGCCGACGTACCCCAAAAGAAATTTTGGCATTGCCTCGAATTGGTATCCCGAACAAAGGGGAGTGGACTCAGATGCCGCTTCGATTTGCGGTAGCTGGTAATCCTTATTTAACAAATATACGAAAAGCCGCTGTTCAGCAAGATCATGGCTGGCTAGAAAGAAGGAATAGTGATGGCGAAAGAAACGATATTGACTTACTTAGATCAGCGATTAACGAAAAAAATCTCCGATTATGATGTGGCGATCGATTGGGATGCCAAAAATCATACCATCGAATTGGTGTTGCGCTTGTTTGCCGAAAATCCTCAACAAGTCCAAATCGACGACGCGCAAGGTGTGGCATCAGAGGAAGCGATCATTGAATTTGAAGATGGGATTTTGTTGTATGATCCACAAAAATCAACGTTTGATGAAGAAGATTATTTAGCGACGATTCCTTATGCAGGAAAAAAAGGGATCCCAAAAGCGTTGTTAGACGGATTGGTTGATTACATTCAAGAAATTTTAGAAGAAGGCCAAAGCGATCTGCTTGATTTCTTGAACGATGACAGTGAAGAAGCGATCTTTGAATTGCGATTCAACGAAGAAGCATTTGTGGAGAAAATGACGAACTATCAAGCCGGGGCTGGGGAAACCATGATCCCGTACCCTAGTTACTAAGGAGAACGAAAATGAAATGGAATGAAGTAACCGTAGCGACAGCTAGCGAAGCAGTGGAAGCAGTCGCCAATATTTTAATGGAACACGGAGCAAGTGGGGTAGCGATCGAGGACGTTTTAGATGTCGAAAATTTTAAAAGCGATGCGTATGGCGAAATTTTGGATAAAGAAACCTATACGACCTTAGAAGAAGGTGCGCAAGTCAGTGCCTATTTCCCAGAGACGATTTTTTTGCCAGAAGTGCTGCCGACGATCAAAGCAGCCATCGACCGTCTGCCGGAGTATGGTTTGGCGATCGGCAAAAACACCATCACAACGAGCGAGGTCGTGGAAGAAGCATGGGCGACGGCCTGGAAAAAATATTACCATCCAGTCCGTATCTCCCGCTATCTGACGATCGTGCCGAGCTGGGAAAACTATCAACCGCTGCAAGAAGATGAAAAGATCATCACCCTTGATCCGGGAATGGCTTTTGGGACCGGCACGCATCCTACGACACGCTTGACATTACAAGCCCTAGAAGTCTACTTGCGGGGCGGTGAAACCGTCTTAGATGTCGGGACGGGCTCAGGGGTGTTAAGTATCGCCAGCAAATATTTAGGTGCCAAAGACGTGTTTGCTTATGATCTAGATGAAGTCGCTGTGAGGTCCGCCCAAGAAAATATGGCGATGAACCCCATTGCTCACGATGTGACCGTGCAAGCCAATGACCTTTTGCAAGGGGTGACGGTCCCTGCTGATCTTATCGTTGCCAATATTTTAGCGGATATCATTTTATTGATGATCCCTGATGCATGGCGTTTATTGAAGCAAGAGGGCACCTTGATCGTTTCTGGGATCATTGAGACGAAAAAACAATTAGTGATCGATGCCATGATCGCACAAGGCTTTGAGATCGATCAATTGTTCAATCAAAAAGACTGGTATGCGATCGCCTTTAAAAAACCAGAGGTAGAGTAAGATGCAGCGATATTTTTTACAGGAGCCTTATGAAGCAAAAGCGGTGTTTGCCGTTTCGGGAGAACCCTTCCACCATATGATCCGAGTGATGCGCATGACTCCCGGCACGAAAGTCGGTTTAGTTTTTGAGGATCATTTGGCGATCATCGCCAAGATCAAAGAGGCCGATGAAGAAACGGTTTACTTAGAGGAAGTCGAAAAAGAACAGCAGGACAAGGAATTGCCGCTGCAGGTCACGATCGCTAGCGGCTACCCGAAAGGCGACAAGCTGGACTTGATCGTTCAAAAAGGCACGGAACTTGGGGCGGCAGCATTTATCGGTTTTCCTGCGCAAACTTCGGTCGTGAAATGGGATCAAAAGAAGTTACAGAAAAAGCAGCAGCGGCTGCAAAAAATCGCCCAAGAAGCGGCGGAGCAATCCCAACGGCAGATCGCACCAGCCATCACACTGCTGGATAACGCCAAAGCATTTTGGCAAAGCCTCAGTCAGTACGATGCGGTCCTAGTGGCTTATGAAGAATCAGCCAAGCAAGGAGAAGCAGCGATGCTGCTGCAAGTGATCACCGAATTGCCCGTTGGTAGCAAAGTTTTAGCGATCTTTGGCCCAGAAGGCGGTCTGACCCCCTCCGAAATCGAAGGAGCCCAGGAAAACAACGCTAAATTATGCGGGTTAGGCCCTCGGATTTTACGAACAGAAACAGCACCGTTTTATTTTTTAAGTGCTGTCAGTGTGCTAACGGAATTAAAGAGGATGTGAGTTGATGAATAAGAACCAAGAAGCAATCAGTGTCCGTTTGTTGACGGCCGATCTGACCGACTGGGTCTTGAAGGATTTTATCAATCAATATAAAACGGCTTTAAAGGAAGTCGTCGTTTTGCCTAGTGCCATTCGGCGGGCGAAAATCTTGGCACAAGGCTCTTCCTTACAAATCGGCGCAGTGATCGATTACCCCCTTGCCCAAGGAACACTGGCAAAGGTAGCGTTTGAAATCGGTCGGGCGTTTATGGAAGGTGCCGATTTTTTGGAAGTCTGGCTACCGGCTTCTTCCTTCATGGAAAATGATCGTGGCTTTGCGGAATTGACTGAAACGATTCGCTCCTTGACCTTGACAGGAGGGGAGATCCGCTTAGCTGTGCAAACCGAGATCATGAATGAATTGACGAAGATCCAAGTGGCACAACGCTTGAAAGAAGAAGCATGGCCAAAGATCGTGTTAGGACAAAAACAACCACTAGCAGAAGCATTGCACGACGTGAGCTTGTTTTCCTTAGATGGTGGCAGTCAACTGTCGATCCAGATCAATCCTGACACAATAGATGAACAAGCTATGCAATCACTACAGGCTGCCGGCGCCGAGAAAATCGGGCTCTCGTATCATGTTTTTGAAGAATTGCTTAAGGACAAGCCGGCACCCGATGTGCTTTGAACAACAGCGATTGAAAAATAGCTGAAAAATTTGTATAATAATACTACTAAATAAGAACTGCAGGTTAGACAGGAGTCCCATGCTTAGAACGTTTGTCCGCAAGGCTTTGGGTGCGTGACGAAACGTTAACAGCGACTTCTGTCTGCCTTTTTGATAGCACAAAAAAGAAGAGCAGGAGGCGGAATGAATGGCAAAAGAAGTTATATTGACCGGGCCCAATGTCATCAAATTGGTCGCTCATTATATGAGTGAAGAACACGTTGCCTTTGTCCAAAAAGCATTAGACTACGCGACAGAAGCCCACAAAGAACAATTCCGTAAATCCGGCGAGCCTTACATTATTCATCCAATCCAAGTTGCGGGGATCTTGGCAGAATTGCAGATGGACCCTCATACCGTTGCAACTGGTTTTTTGCATGATGTCGTCGAAGATACCGATGTGACGTTAGCCGATCTGAAAGAAGAATTCGGTGCCGATGTAGCGATGCTAGTGGATGGCGTGACCAAGCTGGGTAAGATCAAGTACAAATCTCATGAAGAACAATTAGCAGAAAATCATCGGAAAATGTTGATCGCCATGGCGCAAGATTTACGGGTCATCATGGTCAAACTGGCTGACCGTTTACATAATATGCGTACGTTGAAACATCTGCGGGAAGACAAACAACGCCGCATCGCCCAAGAAACGATGGAAATCTATGCCCCATTGGCTCATCGTTTAGGGATCAGCCGAATCAAATGGGAACTAGAAGATATTTCTTTGCGTTACTTGAATCCACAGCAATATTACCGAATCGTGCATTTGATGCAGACCAAACGAGAAGAACGGGAATCCTACGTTTCCGAAACCGTGGAAGAGATTCGGATCGCTACGGAGGAACTAGATATCTATGCTGAGATCTATGGTCGACCAAAGCATATTTACTCGATCTATCGCAAAATGAAAGACCAAAAGAAACAGTTCAATGAAATTTATGATTTGTTGGCGATCCGAGTGATCGTTGACTCCATCAAAGATTGTTACGCGGTTTTGGGAACGATCCATACAAAATGGAAACCAATGCCTGGGCGGTTCAAGGACTATATCGCTATGCCAAAAGCCAACATGTACCAATCGCTGCATACGACGGTCATTGGTCCCAAAGGCAATCCTGTCGAGATCCAAATTCGGACCCATGAAATGCATGAGATCGCTGAATTTGGGGTTGCTGCGCACTGGGCCTATAAAGAAGGCAAGACCGAAAAAGTCCGAGCCGACAAGATGACCCAACAAGTTGGCTGGTTCCGTGAAATCTTGGAACTGCAAGATGAAAGCTATGATGCTTCTGAATTTATGGAAGGTGTCAAAGGGGACATTTTCAGCGACAAAGTCTATGTATTTACGCCAAAAGGTGATGTGACGGAGTTGCCTCAAGGCTCCAGTCCACTGGATTTTGCCTATAGCATCCATACCGACATCGGCAACAAAACTACTGGTGCCAAGGTCAACGGCAAAATGGTCCAATTAGACTATAAGCTGAAAAATGGCGACATTATTGAGATTCTGACATCACCGAATTCCTTTGGGCCAAGCCGCGACTGGGTCAAACTAGTGGCTACCAGCAAAGCAAAGAACAAAATCAAACGATTTTTTAAAGCCCAAGATCGTGATGAGAATATCATCAAAGGACATGAGGCAGTGGTTCGTACCTTACAAGATATGGGCTTTGTGCCAAAAGAATTCTTGACGAAAAGCAAAATGGCGGAAGCTTGCGAACGATTCAATTATCAAACAGAAGATGACCTGTTTGCCTCTGTCGGCTATGGGGAAGTCAGTCCCACGACCTTAGCCAACCGTTTGACCGAAGAAGAACGGCGCGAGAAACAAATCGAGAAGCAAAAGCAGCAAGTCCAAGAGATGATCAATCAACCGGCGAAAAAAGAACCAGAAAAAATGAAGGTTCGTCACGAAGGCGGCATTGTCATTGAAGGGGTCGATAACTTGTTGATCCGCATCTCCCGCTGCTGCAATCCGGTTCCTGGGGATTCGATCGTCGGCTATATTACTAAAGGGCGGGGAATCTCGATCCACCGCAGCGATTGCCCCAATGTTCAAAACAAAGAGGCAGCGAACCGTTTGATCGATGTTGAGTGGGAAGATGCTACCGACATCAACAAAGAATACGATGCCGATCTTGAGATCTATGGCTATGATCGGTCTGGGTTGCTCAACGATGTCTTGCAGACGGTCAATAGCGTCACGAAGCGCTTAGTGAGTGTCGAAGCCAAAACCAACAAAGACAAAATGGCAACGATCCGCATCACGGTGGCGATTCAGAATTTGACTCATTTGAAATCGATCGTTGATAAAATCAAGCAGATTCCAGATGTTTACAGTGTCAGACGTACGAAGGGATGAGAAAGAATGCGGGCAGTGATCCAGCGAGTCAGTCAAGCAAGCGTGTCGATTGAGGAGAATATCGTCGGTGCGATCCAACAAGGGTTCATGGTTTTGTTGGGGATAACCCATGAGGATACAGGCGACGATGTGGCTTATCTCGTAAGAAAAATCAAAAATCTGCGGGTTTTTGAAGACGAAGAGGGCAAAATGAATCGGTCACTGGAAAGCATAAACGGCGCCGTCTTGAGTATTTCACAGTTCACCCTTTATGGGGAGACCAAGAAAGGCAATCGCCCTAGTTTCATTCAAGCGGCACCGCCAAGTATTGCGATCCCGCTTTACGAAGCCTTTAATGAAGGTTTACAAGCCGAAGGCATCACTGTTGCTACTGGAAAATTTGGCGCAGATATGCAAGTCGCCTTGGTCAATGATGGCCCGGTGACGATCGTGATCGATACGAAAGAAAAATAGGGAATACAAAACGAAGGATTTTCTCGCTGGAAAAGAGTGGGAGAATTCCTTCGTTTTTTTTATACTCTCGAAAGCGCTAAGCATTTTTGATGGAATCCAAGTGAAATCTAAGTTGAAATCGGGAAATCTTACAAAACTGTTAGCAAAAATTCCATTCTTTTATTTGTTATTTAACATCTTTTTCTTGTTCTTTTATAAGGGTTATTAAATGGAAATATCTTTTTCACCCGTTTTTTAATATTTTAAATTCGAAAAACGATCCTTTATTGCGATTGTTCTTGAGGGAGAAGTATGGAATAATTGTTAAAAAATAATGTCACTGGAGGAAATAACAATGAACTTTTGGCAGCGTGCATTAAAGAGTATCACCAGAAGAAAAGGGAAATCATTTATTTTATTTTTAGTTCTATTTATTTTAGGCAATGTGATCGCTGGTGCTGTAGCAATTCAACAATCCACTGCCAACGTGGAGCGAGAGACGAAACGCAAAATGGGGAATGTAGCTACGGTGGAAATGGATTGGGAAGGTTTTGAAAAAGACCATGCGGATGCTTCGGAGGAAGAGCAGTCACAAGAAGATTTTTATCCGAAACCACCAGCGCTGGATCTTTATGAGCAAATCGGTCAATTAAGCTATGTGAAATATTTTGATTACCAAAATCAAGCGTGGTTAGAAACAACAAAATTGAAAGCATATACGCCGGAGGATGGATCGGTCGGCATGGGTGGCAACTACTTCTCTTTGAAGGGCGGAAATTTGGTTGAGCCATTAGACATGCAAGAAGGCTTGATTCGCTTGGAGGAAGGCGAGGGATTGACAGAAAAAGATGTCAGTGAATTGACGAACGCGGTATTGATCAGTAAAGAGATCGCAGAATTGAATAACCTGAGTGTCGGTGATCAATTGGTATGGGATACACGGGCAGAAGTCATGATGGAAGGTGGTTCAAGCGAGGGAGTAAGTGATGATAGTGAGGATGCGACGGACGAAACGGCTGAGAGTGGCAATCGTGTCGCGACCTTTGATTATCCCGTGACCATTGCAGGGATCTTTTCTGTAATTAAAAAGGATCAAAGCAATCAAAGTAGTTCATCAGATCAAAGTGATTCACAAAATAGTGATCAGGTATGGCAAGTGATGGAACAAATCAATACCTTTTATGCTAGCAATAATTTAGTGCAAGATTTTAACAAATTGCAGTCTGAAAAACTTTGGGGTCAAGAAGTGATCGAAGAAGAGTCAGACGCCTATTATCAACCGATCTTTGTCCTAAATTCAACGGATGACGTCGAAGCCTTTAAACAAGAAGCCGGTGCGTTATTGCCCCAATATTATCGTATCATTGCTAATACGGATCAATACGAGCAGATCGCCGGTGGCTTTACTCGGTTAGGGGTGATCGCAAATTACATCGTGATCATTGCGTCGATCGCAACCATCTTTATTATTTCCTTAGTGGTCTTGCTTTTCTTACGAGATCGGAAACAAGAATTGGGCATCTATCTCTCCTTAGGGGAAAGCCGTGGGAAAGTCATTGGACAGATCGTGATTGAAGTCTTGCTGGTTAGTTTAGCCGCACTGCTATTGTCCTTAGTGACCGGGAACTTATTAGGTGGTGCCGTTTCAAATACCTTGATGCAAAACGATTGGATGAGCAATCAAAATGATATGGGCGGTGTTTATTCTGGCGGTTTGATGGCAGCTGATATTGATTACATGGATATCAAGAATGCCTATCAAGTGTCCTTCTCAGCAGGCTACATCATTACGTATCTGCTGTTAGGTTTAGGAACCGTCTTGTTCTCAGCTATTTTACCGCTGTTGTATATTTTACGCTTGAATCCAAAGAAAATCATGATGTAGGAGGAACCAACGATGACTTTATTAGAAACCAAAGCAGTCGATTACTATTACCAAGACGGCGATCAGCGCCGCTATATACTGAAAGAGACCTCTGTTTCTTTTGAAAAAGGGACTTTCTATGCCATCTTAGGGCAATCTGGTTCGGGAAAAACGACGTTTTTATCCTTGATCAGTGCGTTGGATAGTCCGAAAAGCGGTCAAGTACTTTATGAAGGCACCGATATCGAAAAAATTGGGCATGAAAATTATCGCCGCGACGACATCAGTATCATTTTCCAAAGCTATAATCTGATTCCCTATTTAAGTGCAGTTGAAAATGTCTTAGTGCCGATGGCGATCACGAAAAATCAGCTGCCAGACAATCAGCGAGAAGTGGCATACAATTTACTGGATTATATAGGCATCACCAAAGAAAAAGCCGATCGGCTCGTCAATCAATTATCTGGTGGAGAACAACAGCGGGTAGCGATCGCCCGGGCGTTAGCCACCAATGTCGATATCATTTTAGCGGACGAACCAACCGGGAATTTGGATGAAGAAATGGAACAAGAGATCATCGATATCTTTAAGGAGCTGGCACACGTCCACAACAAATGTGTGATCGTCGTGACCCACGCTAACGAGATCGCTCAACAAGCGGATGAAGTCTTGTATTTACGTAAAGGTGTGTTGAGTAAACATGAGTGATTTTTTATCAAATTTTAGCCCGGACAACTATGATGGCAAAAAGAAATCCGCTGGCAATAGCGAGAAAAAAACTAGCGAACCTGTCGGAGATCAAAATGCAAGAGGCGCGGAGCAAGCGAGCAAACCAGCGGAGCCAACGACGGTTCACCAATCAGAAGAGCCGACAGCTAGTGAGCCGATGAGTCGCTCGGCAGCCCGTCAACAAACACAGACGACTGAAGCAAAAGCGGCGAGTTCTGGGACTGAGAAGGTAGCATCAAAGGAACCAGTCAGCCGTTTTGGTAAAGAAGAAACGGAATTTGATCCGACCTACAAAAAGCGTCAGCAGAAAAAAATCTTGCTGATTGCTTTACTGACCGCCTTGGCGGTTGCCGTGATCGGGATCGTCTATTATCAGATGACCCATGTGAAGGTGCCGGATTTCACTGCCCAAGATCTGTCAGAAGCGCGGACGTGGGGCATGGAAGAAGGCGTCGCTATCAAAGTGGAGCAAGAATATGACTTTGACAAAGACGTCAACCAAGTAATCGACCAAAGTGTCGACCCTGAGAAAAAAATCAAGAAGGGTGCCACACTGACACTGACGGCGAGTCTCGGGCCTGATCCTGAAGAACGCTTAGAGCTACCGGATTTTTCAGCGATGCAAGTGACCGAAGCAAAAGATTGGATCGCTAGCAATAAAGCCGAAAACCTCTCTTTGATCGAACAATTTGACGACAATGTAGCAGCAGAAGCTTTTATCAAACAAGAGGCGGCCAACAAAGAGCTTGATTTAGCCGAATACAAACGCAAAGACCGTTTGAGTGTCTACTATTCAAAGGGCAAAGAAGTCTTTGAAAAAAATATTGAAGTACCTGATTTTACAGGCAAAGCCAAAAGTGAAGCTTCTGAATGGGCGAAAAAGAATGACTTGAAATACAAAGAAGAAACCGTCTTTTCTGACAGTGTCGCCCTGGATCTGGTCGTTTCACAAGAACCAGTCAAAGGCAGCAAACTTGCGAAAAAAGAAGAATTTGTGGTGAAGGTCTCAAAAGGCCAAGCTTTGACCGTTCCAGATTTTTCACAATACACGATCGAAGAAGCCCAAGGACTAGAATCAAAAATCCCGCTGCAAGTCAGCACGGTCTATTCCGATCAAGTGGCGTATGGTAGTTTCTTGAGTCAGTCGGAGGAAGCGGGCAAAGAGTACAGCGAAAGCGATACTTTGCCAACTGTCAAAGTCGTCTACTCATTAGGCAGACCGTATTTGAAAGACATCCGTTTCCAAGCAACGGAAGGCGACTTGCCAAAACTATTCTTTGATGAATACAAATCAAAAGGTGCCAATGTCTATTACGAAATCTACTATGTCGATTCGGCGGAACCAAAAGGAACCGTCGTTGAAATGAGCCGCTACGGCGAGTTCATTCCCCTAGAAACGTGGATCACCATCGGTATCAGCCGCGGCAATCTGCAAGGCAGTACCCAAACACCGCCGGCAGAGGATGGCGGGGAGGCGGATGAACCGGTCAGTACCGCTGGTTCATCTGCTGCCGAATAATCTCGCAACCGACACTTTTTCACACAGCATCAAAAGGTAAGCACCCTTCTTTGGAAGGGTGTTTTTACTTACTAATTGTAAAAAAAACACGAGCGAGCCGCTTGAAATCACTGGATCGATAAAGTAAACTTGATGGTAACGAGAAAAAATGGCTCCGCAGTGCCATCTATAGAAGGGACGAAACAAATGATAAAAAAATTACTCGCGAATGTTGGCAGCTATAAGAAGGATAGCTTGCTAACCCCTGTGTATGTAGCAGGAGAGGTTGCCTTAGATGTCATTATGCCCCTGATCATGGCAATGATGATCGACCAAGGGATCGAAAAAGGAGACGCCGGTGTGATTCTAAGAGATGGCGGCTTGCTTTTTTTATGTTCCTTGATCGCGTTACTTTTAGGAACGCTTGGCGGACGAACGGCAGCGATCGCTTCGGCTGGTTTTGCCCGCAACCTGCGGCACAATCTATTTCGCCGAATCCAAGATTTTTCCTTTTCAAACATTGACCGCTTTTCTTCCTCCAGTTTGATCACCCGCTTGACCACTGACGTGACCAACGTCCAAAATGCTTATCAAATGATTATTCGTATTCTGGTCCGCAGTCCGTTAGTTCTGATTTTCTCACTTGCAATGGTTAGCACCATCAGCCCAGAGCTTATGACGATTTACTTAGTTGTTTTACCGATTTTAGCGATTGGCCTTGCTTTAGTGATTCGTTTTGCCCACCCGCTGTTTCTAAAAGTATTCCGCATTTATGACCGCTTGAATAATGTGGTGCAAGAGAATCTACAAGGGGTTCGCGTCGTGAAATCGTATGTCCGAGAAGAACAACAAGAAGAACTGTTTGGCGAAGTGTCCACCGATGTTTATCGGAATTTCACTCTCGCGCAACGAATCGTCTCTTTTAACATGCCATTGATGCAATTTGCAGTCTATACATGTATGTTGCTCTTGTCATGGTTTGGTGCCCAGTTGATCGTGGAACAAAGTAGCCTGACGACTGGTGAATTAGTCAGCATGTTCAACTACACGATGCAGATTTTGATGAGCTTGATGATGATGTCGATGGCTTTCGTGCAGATTTTGATCGCACGAACGTCGGCAGAACGGGTCGTGGAAGTATTAGATGAAGAAAGTGACTTGAAAAATCCCGCCGAGCCAGTCAAAGAAATCAAAGACGGCTCCATCATTTTTGAAAATGTCGGCTTTAGTTACGCCAATGACAAAAACAAGTTGGCGCTGACCGATGCGAATCTACGCATCGAATCCGGTGAAGTCATTGGGATCATTGGTGGAACCGGGAGCGGGAAATCCACCCTCGTCCAGCTGATCCCCCGCTTATATGATGTGATTGAAGGGCGTGTCATCGTCGGCGGTCATGATGTTCGCGACTATGATTTAGAAGCATTGCGGGACCAAGTAAGTATGGTCTTGCAAAACAATGTACTCTTTAGCGGCACCATCAACGACAATTTACGTTGGGGCAATGAAGAGGCGTCGGATGAAGAGATCCAGCGCGTGGCGACGATTGCACAAGCCGATCCCTTCATTCAAGAGTTTCCTGATAAATATGAAACGCAGATCTCACAAGGAGGGAACAATGTTTCCGGTGGGCAAAAACAACGGTTGACGATTGCTCGCGCCTTATTAAAGAAACCGAAAATCTTGATTCTCGATGATTCTACTAGTGCCGTCGACACCAAAACCGATCGCAGTATCCGCGAAGGCTTGAAACGAGAAATTCCGGGAACGACGACGATCATTATTTCCCAACGGATCAATTCGATCGAAGACGCCGACCGGATCATCGTAATGGATGATGGCAAAATCAATGGCATCGGTACCCACGAAGAATTGTTGGCAAACAATGCCATCTATCAAGAAGTGTACCATTCGCAGCAGAAAGGATTTGGTGAAGGTGAAGAATAGACAAGCAGCAAATCCCAAGCGCACATTAAAACGTTTATTGCGAACGATGTTTGGCGACTACAAAGGACAACTCCTATTCGTCGTTGTTATGATCTTGTTAAGTGCTTTTGCCAACGTTCGTGGTTCGTTGTTTTTACAAGTCGTGATCGACGATCATATCACACCGCTTTTAGGGCAAGCCAATCCTGATTTTGGCGGCTTGTTTCGGGCGATCGTCCAAATGGCGATCATCTACCTGATTGGGATCTTGGCCGCACTGATCTATAACTTTATGATGGTCAAGATCAGTGAGGGCACGCAGAAAAAAATCCGTGACCAAATGTTTACACATATGCAGTCTCTACCAGTCGGCTACTTTGATGCCCGCTCAGATGGCGACATCATGAGTCACTTTACCAACGATACGGACACGTTGCGTCAAATGATCTCCCAAAGTATTCCAAACTTGATGATGGCGGCGGTAACCTTTTGTTCTGTCTTTATCGCCATGTTCTCCATCAGTGTTCCATTGACTCTGTTCGTGATGCTGTCGGTTATTTTGATGCTGAATGTGATCCGCATCATTTCTCGCCGCAGCGGCCGCTTCTTTGGCGCACAGCAACGAGATTTAGGCGCTGTCAACGGGTATATCGAAGAAATGATGCACGGACAAAAAGTCGTCAAAATCTTCAATCATGAAAAAATCGTCATGGAAGAATTTGATGCCTTAAATGATCAACTGCAAGAAAGTGCCACTAAAGCCAATGTCAATGCCAATACCTTGATGCCGATCATGATGAACTTACTAAATGTCCAATATGTCTTGATCGCCATCATTGGTGGCCTGTTTGCCATCAATGGTGTTTCTGGACTGACGGTCGGGATGATCGCTTCTTTCTTGCAACTGAGCCGTTCATTGAATGGCCCTATCAGCCAAGTATCACAACAAATCAACTTTGTAATCATGGCATTAGCCGGTGCTGAGCGAATTTTCAACCTATTAGATGAAACGCCAGAAATCGATCATGGCTACGTCACACTGGTCAATGCCAAATGGTCGCAAGGTCAACTAGTTGAAACCAAAGAACGAACAGGCACGTGGGCGTGGAAACATCCCCACGAGGATGGAACCATTACCTATACGGAAGTGACGGGAGACGTGCGGTTTGAAGATGTTGATTTCGGCTATGTCGATAATCAACTGGTCTTACATGAGATCAATCTGTATGCAGAGCCTGGGCAAAAAGTTGCCTTTGTTGGTGCAACAGGTGCTGGTAAGACAACGATTACCAATCTGATCAATCGGTTCTACAACATCCAAGACGGGAAGATTCGCTATGATGGTATCAATATTGAAAAAATCCATCTGGAATCCCTCCGTCGCTCATTAGGAATCGTTTTGCAAGACACCCATTTGTTTACTGGAACGATTCGCGAGAATATTCGCTTCGGAAAACTGGATGCCAGTGATGAAGAAGTGCTGGCAGCAGCGAAACTAGCCAATGCCGACATGTTTATCAACCATTTGCCAGAAAAATACGACACCGTGATCACGGGCGATGGCGAAGGGCTTTCCCAAGGTCAACGGCAGCTGTTGGCAATTGCTCGCGCAGCGATCGCTGATCCGCCAGTGATGATCTTAGACGAAGCCACCTCAAGCATCGATACCCGTACAGAGCGTATCGTCCAATCAGGGATGGATCGTTTGATGTCTGGACGGACCGTGTTTGTGATCGCCCATCGATTGTCTACAATCCAAAACTCCGATGCCATCATGGTGATGGATCATGGCCGTATCATTGAGCGGGGGACCCATGAAACGCTGTTGGCAGAAAAAGGCACCTATTATCAGCTATATACTGGGAAAATCGAATTGGATTGATTCTGCCATTGCTACGGCTTGAAGCTGCAGCGACTGGCGATCTGCCTATTTTCCCCTTGTTTGCAACGACCGATTGGCAGTAAGCCAGTCGGTTTTTTGCGCAGCTCGAAAAAATGGTATACTGTCACTGAGACAGCCGTAGAACGGCGGCAGCACGTAAGCAGTTGTGCTGCGGAAAATGGATTCCATGAGGTGAAAATATGAAACTAGCATTGGCAAAGATCGTTTTAGACGAAGAATGGTATGAGGTGGTCCAATCGGAAAAAGGGCTAGTGTATTTTGGTCGGCAGCAGGATCATCATGAATTACTCAAATTCTTTCCATTGGCTGAAATCAGTAGTATAGCTGACCTTGATCCAGTAATTGAAACGCAGCTGCAAGCTTATTTTGCAGGGGAACCAGTGACGTTTACTTTTGCGTTTGATTTTGTAGGGACACCGTTTCAACAAACCGTTTGGCAAGCACTGACCCAAATTCCTTATGGTGAAACCACTACGTACAGTGACTTGGCGCTGCGCATTCAACGTCCGACCGCTGTCCGAGCTGTCGCCAACGCAGTGGGGCGTAACCCAATGATGATCGTGGTTCCTTGTCATCGGGTGTTAGGAAAAAACGGCCGCTTGACGGGGTATCGGGGCGGGTTAGCAACCAAACGCCGACTACTGCAACTGGAAGGGATTCCGTTTAAAGAATAAGGAAAGTAAACTATTTATAGTAAAAAATACTAAAAAGCAATTTCATTTCCTTTTTTCTCTGGTATAATAAAATTGATTCCGGTTACAAGAAGGGGTGGAGGAAATGAACATCGTTGATTTGCAAAATGGTTCTGATATTCGAGGGATTGCGATCGCAACAGAAAAAGAACAGGTGACGCTGACGGAGCAAGCGGTTCGGCAAGTTGCTTCGGGCTTGCGCAACTGGTTGGAAACAAAGGGCAGCGGACCTTTTCGCGTGGCAGTCGGTCGTGACAGTCGCTTGAGTGGCGAAGCACTGCAAGAAGTGTTGATGGCACAGCTGCAGCAAGAAGGCGTGGCAGTGATCGATTGTGGCTTGGCAACGACACCAGCCATGTTTATGAGCACACAGTTTGCGGATTTCGACTGTGATGCTGGTGTGATGCTGACAGCGAGTCATTTGCCTTATTACTTTAATGGAATAAAAATTTTCAGCCGCCAAGGCGGTGCCGAAAAAATGGATATCCACTATATTTTGACCCACACTACCGTTCATGAGGCAGCGGAAAAAGGAAGCTATCAGCAAAAAGACCTGCTGACGCCTTATGCCCAAGATCTACTGCAAAAAATTCGCCAAGGGATGGGAACCAATGAGGAAAAACCTTTGGCTGGATTAAAGATCATTGTTGATGCAGGCAATGGTGCCGGCGGCTTTTTTGCTGAAAAAGTGTTGCTGCCGCTAGGGGCAGATACGAATGGCTCGCAATTTTTAGAACCGGATGGGCATTTTCCCAATCATATCCCTAATCCAGACAATAAAGAGGCGATGGCAAGTATTCGTGAAGCCGTCTTACGAGAACAAGCCGATCTAGGCATTATTTTCGATACCGATGTCGACCGCTCGGCTGTCGTGACCAAAAGCGGTGAGCCCTTGAACCGCAACAATATGATTGCTGTATTAAGCAAGATCATCTTAGCGGAACACCCTGGCACGCGTATCGTCACTAATTCACCAACCTCTAATCATTTAAAAACCTTTATCGAAGCACTGGGAGGGCAGCAAGTACGCTATATTTCTGGCTACCGCAATGTGATCAACAAAGCGATTGAATTGAATGAAGCAGGACTGGACACACAGTTAGCCATCGAAACCAGCGGGCATGCCGCGTTTAAAGAAAATTTCTTTTTAGATGACGGGGCGTACGTGATCGCCAAGCTCTTGATGATGCTGCCACAATTGCAACAGCAAGGCACGACACTGGATGAGCTGATCGCGGCGTTGCAACAACCCGCCGAGACCCAAGAATTGCGCTTTGCGATCCAACAAGCCGACTATCAAGACTATGGTCGCCAAGTGATCGCGGATTTAGCCGATCATTTGCTGCCAGGCTGGCAGATCGATCCAGAAAATGAGGAAGGCATTCGCATCAACTTGACAGCGCCCTATGGCCAAGGCTGGTTCTTGCTGCGAATGAGCTTGCACGAACCACTGCTGGTGCTGCAGATCGAAAATGATGAAGCGGGTCATCTACCGGCAGTCGTTCAAGCAATCGGTCGCTTCCTATCGCAGTATGAAGCCATCGATCAAAGTAAACTGACACAGTTTTTAGCACAGCAACCAAAAATTTGAAGAAAAGCAGGGAACTAAAATGGTGATCTTGATGCTGCTGATCATGGCAGTGACGTATGGTGTGAATTTTTTCTTGTTTCGTTATTTGAACAAACGACCAAAAATCGATGTCGTTGAACGGTTATCAATGCTATTAGGTGTCAACATGAGTGTGCTTTTTTTCGATGGGATTTTATTGTTTATCGGAAAACTACTAATTGAGACTGTTGAGATCATCGAGTAACCTAGTCGTCCGTTTTTTGTTTGCCTCTTCACTGATTCCTCAGGACAGTGAAGAGGTTTTTTAGGGTTTGCTAAAAACGGCGATTAATGTTCGCATTCGTTTTTGATATTTGATAAAGTAAAGAGGAGAAAATTACGCAAAGTGAGGGAATTCACGGATATGGCAAAAATAATGGTAGTAGAAGATGAAGCGGTGATTCGCCAACTGATTATCGAAGAACTAGAAAAATGGCAGTTTGAGACCTTTGGCACGACGGATTTCCATCAAGTGTTGACTGACTTTGAAGAACAAGAGCCCCAACTGATTTTACTGGATATTAATTTGCCGGTTTTTGATGGCTACTATTGGTGTCAAAAAATCCGCGAAGCTTCCAAAGTACCAATCATTTTTATTTCCAGTCGCAATACCAATATGGATATGATCATGGCCATGAATATGGGGGCGGACGATTTTGTGACAAAACCTTTTGAGATCGACGTTCTGATTGCAAAAATCAATGCCTTATTGCGCCGTTCCTACAACTATGTAGAAAGCAGCAGCGAGACGTTAGTGCATAACGGTTTGACCCTCAATATCGACAACAGCAGCATGTATATCAATGGCGAAAGCATCGATCTTAGCAAAAACGAATACCGCCTGCTGTATATTTTGATGAAAAATCACGGCAAGATTTTAAGTCGTGAAAAACTCTTGCGGGCCTTATGGGATGACGAGCGTTTTGTAGATGACAATACCTTGACGGTCAATATCAATCGTTTGCGACGAAAAATCGAACAAGCGGGGATGAATGGCTACATTGAAACCAAGGTTGGTCAAGGGTATATCGTACCATGACAAAGTGGCGGGTTTTGCGCAGTTTTTTGAAAGATCGTTGGCTGCTGTTTATTGGCTGGCTGGTCTTTTTCGTGTTGACGGTCTTAGTTTTTTGGCTGACTCCTCATTCCCCGATGGATTGGGGTACAGTCGGCTATCTCTTTTTGATGCAAAGTGTCTTGATGGTGTTCTTTTTGGCAATCAGCTACTTATCTAAGCGGCGTTTTTGGCAAAAAATCACCCCCAAGCCCGGAGACAGCTTGCTGCAAAACTACTTGCAAGGAGCACGCTCGGCGGAAGAAGAACGGATCGAATCTTACATCAATCAGTTGATCCGAGAGCACCAAGAATTGATGCAGCAAGTCGTCAGCAATCAAGAAGAACAAAAGGAATACATCGATTCGTGGGTCCATGAAATCAAAGTACCTTTAGCCGCATCACGATTGCTTTTGCATTCGATCGAATTTGATATTCCAGATGAAAAATTCATCTTACTAGAAAATGAATTGAACCGCATGAACGAATATGTCGAGCAAGTCTTGTACGTCGCCCGTTTGGACAGCTTTTCAAAAGATTATCTGGTCCAAGAAATTTCATTGAAAGCCGTCATCCAGCCGGTTTTACGCAGTCAGGCAAATTATTTTATCCAAAAGAACCTGCACTATGCCGTTGAAGGTGAGGATCAGCAAGTGTTGACCGATGAAAAATGGCTCGGCTTTATCTTTCGACAATTGGTCAGCAATGCCGTTAAGTACACACCACAAAATGGGCAGCTGACAATTCGGATCGAAAAAGATGCCCAAGGAACCTATCTCCACTTGCAAGATAGTGGGCTCGGCATTCCTAAAGAAGACATGCGTCGCATCTTTGATAAAGGCTTTACGGGCGAAAATGGGCGCCAAACGGACACCCACTCGACGGGATTAGGGCTCTTTTTAGCGAAAAGTTTAGCGAAGGAATTAGGCATCGAGCTAACGGCTTCGTCGACAGTTGGAAAAGGAACCACCATGACGCTGTTCTTTCCCTTGTTGAGTTATTATGAGGAAAAACGCTAATCTGCTTTTTTTCGAGTATCTTTTTGTGTTTTTTGACAAAAATCACTTGTCCCTAGAACGTTTTCACTGATACACTAAAGCCTGTGTTTAAAATTGAATGGTAAGGATGAATGAAATGGAGATACTCGTTGCATTAGTACCAATGTTTGCGTGGGGCAGCATTGGTTTAGTAAGTGCCAAACTTGGCGGGGATGCGAACCAGCAAACGCTAGGAATGACGATTGGTGCCTTTTTCTTTTCTCTGGTCGTATATTTTGTGACGATGCCAGTGATTGATGGAAAGGTGATTTTGATCGGTCTTTTGTCTGGTCTCTTTTGGTCCGTCGGTCAAAACGGTCAATTCCATGGCATGAAATATTTAGGTGTGTCTGTTGGACTGCCGCTTTCAACCGGCATGCAGCTGATTTTAAATACGGTCGCCGGTGCATTGTTTTTTGCGGAATGGACCCAGACCCGCGATTATGCACTAGGTGTTAGCGCATTGATCTTGTTGGTGATCGGGGCGTATCTGACCGCTCGTCAAGATGGCGAAAGTCCGGTAGAAGCTGGCAGCAAGATGCTTGATTTTCCTAAAGGATTTCGGGCATTGATCTCATCAACGATCGGTTACGGTGCCTATACGATTTTGATTACTTGGGCAGGATTGGACCCCTTGGCGATCATTTTGCCACAAAGTGTCGGGATGCTGATCGGTGCCAGCCTATTTGCTTTAAGGAAGACGAAGGTCGACCGTTTTGTAGGGAAAAATACTTTGTCAGGGTTGTTATGGGGCATCGGAAATGTCTGCATGCTGATCACGGTTCAGCAAGTCGGACTCGCGGTGGGCTTCTCATTGTCGCAGATGGGGATCATCATTTCAACGCTAGGCGGGATTTTTATTCTCGGCGAAAAGAAAACCAAGAAAGAACTGCGTTATGTGGTGATTGGTTGTCTGCTGGTGATTATCGGTGGTGTTTTGCTGGGGTATATGAAAGCAACATAAACTTATATTTTTGAGGAGGAGTTATGGATTTATTTCGAAAAAAAGTCATACAACGGGAAAGTGTGACGAATTTAAAAAAAGAGTTGAAGTTAAAAGATTTGATTATGTTGGGGATCGGCGCCATTATCGGCACAGGTATCTTTGTTGTTACAGGGACTGCTTCTGCTGAGTATGCCGGACCGGCATTGATTCTTTCCTTTGTTGTAGCTGGTATCGTTGTTGTGTTATCAGGGCTTTCTTTTGCGGAATTTGCTTCTCGGATCCCTGTTTTAGGGGGCGCCTATTCGTATCTGTATGTCGTTTTTGGTGAATTTACCGCGTGGCTGGCAGGCTGGTTTTTGATTTGCGAGTTCTTATTGGCCGTTTCTTCGGTGGCATCTGGCTGGTCAGGCTATGTGCAAGGCTTTTTGGCCAGTGCGGATATCCATTTACCAACCGCTTTGACGGGCGGTTATGACCCAAGCAAGGGGACCTACATTGATTTGATTGCTGGTTTAGTCATTATTTTTGTAACCTTGTGGGTCAGCCAAGAAGCGAAAAAAGCGTTACGTTTGAACAATGCTATGGTATGGGTCAAATTCGGCGTGATCCTCTTGTTTATCGTCTTTGGTGCCTTTTTCGTGGAACCAGACAACTGGCAGCCCTTTATGCCCTTTGGTTTTTCAGGCGTTTTTAATGGTGCAGCGTTAGTTTTCTTTGCTTTTCTTGGCTTTGATGCCGTCGCAATGGCGGCGGAAGAAGTCGAAGATGCCAAGAAAAATGTCCCTCGAGGAATCATTGGTTCCATTGCGATCGCAACAGTCCTCTATATCATTGTCACACTGATCATGACGGGAATCGTGCCGTTTGCGGAATTAGGAGTCAATGATCCGGTGGCTTTTGCGATGCGTTATGTCGGTCATGGAGTGGTCGGATCAATCATTTCCGTAGGGGCGATCTTGACCTTATTAACAGTGACGATCGCTATGATGTACTCTTTGGCGCGTCTGTTATATGCCATTAGTAAAGATGGGTTATTGCCAAAAGCCATGCAAGCCATCGATCCTAAGCATAAAACACCAAAGAAAGCGACCTACATCGCTGGTGTTTTTGCTTTCTTCTTTGCGGCAGCTTTCCCGTTGAATATCTTGGCAGAATTGACCAACATTGCGGCATTGTCTTATATGATCTTAATGTCCTTAGGGATCATCAAGCTGCGGAAGATGATGGGGCCACCTGCTAAAGGTGAATTTAAAGTACCTCTGGTACCGTTATTGCCTTTGTTGTCCGTTGCCAGCTGTCTCTTCTTGATGACCCGTCTGCAAAAGGCGACCTGGATCGTTTTTGGGATCTCTTTAGTGATCGGAATCGCAATCTATTTTGTATATGGCTATCGTAACAGCGAATTAAATGAGAAAATCGACGAATAAGATAGCGAAAAGACAAAGACCCAGATGTGGTCTTTGTCTTTTTTTGTTAACTATAGCAAAGCCTCCCAAAGAAATCTTTGGGAGGTATTTTCTTTTATCATTCACATTCCGATGATTGCTTGAGTCGATCATTGAAACAACAGTCTTTTTTATCAAATGTTCCCTAAGATTCTGCTTTTTTTGAAAAAATTTGCAAATGACAGATTCACTAAAGGTTCATCCAGTATGCTTTTGTTAGAGAAAAAAAGAGAGGATGTTGGCAAGTGAATTATATGAAACGAGCATGGCTGAGTGTGACGAGAAAGCGAGGGAAATCTGCGATATTGTTTGCTGTTATTCTAATTTTAGGAAATGTAATCGCTGGAGCAATTGCGGTCAATCAGTCGACTCAAAATGTCGAAAAGCAGATCAAAAACCAATTAGGTTCCCTCGCAACGATCGATATCGACTATGAAGCCTTGATGGCAAATAGTGAGGGCGGCACAAGTATGGAGGAGATTCAGCCGCTGCCGGAGGAGCTGATCAAACAAATTGGCGAGCGCTCGGAAGTCAAACAGTATGACTATTTGCGAGAAGCAATGATTGCTGTTGATAAATTCAAACCCTATAGTTTTAGACCAGAAGTTGAAAACGAGAATATCATGGTTTCTGGAGGTATGGATTCTTGGGTCTATTTAACAGGAACCAATCTCTTACAACCGTTGGATTTTGAAGAAGATACGGTGAATTTAACACAGGGACGCTTCTTTACAGAAGAGGAACAGCGTACCGGAAAACGTGTAGGGTTGATTTCTGAAGAGGTGGCTCAGGAAAACGGCTTGACCGTTGGTGACACCATGGTATTAGATGGACAGTTTATCGATTATTCATCTGGTGGAGATCCAGAGAAACAAAAAGGCAATGATTATCCTATCGAAATCGTCGGGATCTTTAAAAATACCAGCTTAGAAAAAGCGAATGAACAAGGACAAGAGGGGGGAGTCAGCTCGTTTGCTTTTGATGATCGTCCCTTCAATCGGATCTATATGCCAAATGATGCTGTGAAAACGATTGTTGAAGAGGAACGTGCGGGGCGACAAGCGGCGTTTCCAGCGACAGACCCCGGATCTGACGAGGATTTCTTTACCCCGCAATTTATTTTGAATCAACCAGAAGATGCAGAACAATTCAAACAAGAGGTGACACTACTCTTGCCAAATGGCTATAAGGTCAATGCTTCTACGGATGAGTATGACCGTGTGGGAACCAGTATGAATCGCTTATCACAAATTTCCTCGTATGTCGTAGTGATTGCGGTGATTGCTTCCTTGATTATTATCTCCTTGATCATTGTGTTGTTTACCCGTGATCGTAAATATGAGTTAGGCATCTACCTTTCGTTAGGGGAACGCCGGAAATACGTGTTTGCACAGATTGTGATCGAACTCCTGTTGATTGGTGTCAGTGCAATGCTGATCTCCTTGGTTACAGGGAATATGCTGGGCAAGATGGTTTCTGAATCTTTGTTAGCCAGCAGTATGCTAGAGGCAAACCAGGCAGGGATGGAACAATTCTTTGTGGGGGCACCGAAAATCGACCAAGCGACGATCAACGAGGCGTTTCGCGTTCAATATACCTTATCTTATGTGATCGCCTTTTTAGCGACTGGGATCGTGACGATCTTGCTTTCGGCAGTGGTGCCGCTGTTGTACATTTTACGGTTGAATCCGAAAAAAATCATGCTGTAAGGAGCGATGAACATGGCAATTTTAGAAACAAAAGACATGACGTATTACTACCAAGATGGCGAGAATCGCCGGAAAATTTTAGATAAAACCAATATCTCCTTTGAAAAAGGCAAATTTTACACGATCTTAGGAAAATCAGGCTCAGGAAAGACCACTTTTCTTTCCTTGATCAGTGCATTGGATCAGCCAACCGATGGGGAAGTGTTTTTTGAAGAAAAAAATATCAAAACGATCGGTTATGAAGAATATCGCCGCAACAAAATCAGTTTGATTTTTCAAAGTTACAACTTGATCCCTTATTTGACGGCTTTAGAAAACGTCCTTGTTTCGATGGCGATTTCAGACAACAAACTCCCGGATCAGCACGATCAAATTGCGTATCGTTTGCTGGACTATATCGGCATCAATTCCACGAAAGCCGATCGTTTCGTCAATCAGCTTTCCGGTGGGGAACAGCAGCGGGTCGCCATCGCTCGTGCTTTAGCGACCAACGTTGATATCATTTTAGCCGATGAACCTACCGGGAATTTGGATGAAGGCATGGAACAAGAAATCGTGGATATTTTTAAAGAACTAGCGGCGATCCACAACAAGTGCATCATCGTAGTGACCCATTCGACCGAGATCGCCAAGCAGTCAGATCAGACTTTTTACTTAAAAAAAGGTGCGTTGACGGCCTATGAGTGATTTTTTATCGAAGTTTGAAGAAGAACCGAAACAGCCAGACAAGGAATCAGCAGCCGAAGTACCTTCTTCCCGTGCTTCCCGAAAAGAAAAAGGTTCAGCTTCTTTAGAAGAGGGGATCGAACATGATCCCTCCTTCAAAAAGAAGCGGCGAAAAAAACGACTGCTAGGGTTAGCTGCCTTGCTTGGACTCTTTATACTCAGCGGCTTTTTATTTTTCCAATTGGCGTATGTCCGGTTGGATAACTTTGTGGACAAAGAGATCTCAGAGGTCAGAGAATGGGCAGCGGAACATGATCTTGCGGTTGATGTCACACCAGCCTATGATGAAGCCCCAGCCAATCAAGTGATCGCCCAAGCAGAAGCTGCCAGAAGTCGAGTCAGAAAAAGAAGCACTCTGCATCTAACCGTGAGCCAAGGACCTGATCCAGAAGAGAAATTGGCATTGCCAGACTTTATGGAAATGACGAGGGACGAGGCAGCAGAGTGGATCGAAAAAAATCAAGCAAGCAATTTGACGATCGTCGATGAATACCACGATGAGATCGAGGAAAAAGCACCGATTCGAGTAGAATTTACCAATAAAGAAGTCTCACGAGAGAACTATCATCGTCGAGATGTCGGACGAGTCTTTTATTCCAAAGGCGAAGAAACCTTTGAAAAAGATATTGAAGTACCAGACTTTAGTGATAAAACCCGTGCAGAGGTAGAAACATGGGGGAAAGCCCATGAGCTGGAGCTTGAAGTCAAAGAACAGGCTTCGGATACTGTGGAAGAAGGCAAAGTCATTGAACAAAGCGTGGCACCAAAAGAAAAAATCGCGAAACGGGATGCGTTTCAAGTAACGATTTCCCTAGGGAAAGGGGTCACCGTACCAGACTTTTCAACGATTTTACCAGATGATGCCCAGGCCGCTGTTGAGGGTGTCACTGTGCGGATGCGGATGCAGTTTACTCAGAGTCTGCCCTATGGACAATTGATCTCGCAAAGTGAGACCGCCGGGACCGTCTTAACCAGCAAAGATGACCAAGGCATTGAAGTCGTCTATTCGGCAGGTCAACCTTATATCAAAGATTACCGTCGAAGCGAGATCCTTGAAGGGGATCTGCAAAAACTCTTCTTTGATGAATTCCGTTCAAAAGGGGCGAACATCAGCTATCAAGTCCGTTATGTCAATTCAGCAGAACCCTACGGGACAATCGTGGGGATGAGCAAGTTCAATCAGTTTTTACCGTTAGAAGATACGATTACCTTTGATATCAGTTTAGGCAATCAGACAGCCCCTGCGGCATCTGATTCTGAATAGTCGAGCGGATTTATCGATGACCTGCAAGAAGGAGGAAACCCATGCGTCATCAAGAGAATTTTCAAGACCTTAGGAAAAAGCTGTTTGTGTTTTTACTAAGCGGTATGGTAGCATTGTTGCTACACATGTGGATTCATCAATCCAGCGAACACGTGCGGATCGTTTCAACAGAACGTTTTATTGGAGAACAATTGGAATGATCCTACAGGAATGATTGTGCTTACCGAAAAGTGATTGAAAAAGAAATGATGAGTGTAAAAGGGGGACTGACCAATGCGGATTTTATTCGTAGAAGATGAGCCATCGATCGCAGAAGCGGTTGCCAGCTTATTGAAAAAACAGCATTATTCCGTTGATTTGGCCTTTGACGGCGAAACCGGACTAGATTATGCAGCGAGTGGTGTATATGACATTCTCGTTTTGGATATCATGCTGCCCAAAATCGATGGAATCACATTGCTAAAGACGTTACGCAAGCAAAATATTCGCACGCCGATCATTATGTTGACGGCCAAAAGCGAAGTCGATGACAAAGTACTCGGCTTGGATGCAGGAGCCGATGATTACTTGACGAAACCCTTTCAAATGAAAGAGCTGCTGGCACGGATTCGTTCGTTAGGCAGAAGAAAAGATTTGGATTATCAAGAAGACCAGTTAGCCTTTGGCAACGTGGGCTTAGATCGTAATGAGCTGCAGTTAGCCACGCCTAGCAATCAAGTGGTGTTGTCACCCAAAGAAATGAAACTGATGGAACTGTTCTTATCTAGACCCAAAGTGATCTTATCAAAAGAAACCATCATCAATAAAATTTGGGGCTTTGATCCCGATGTGGAAGAAAACCGCGTTGAAATCTATGTGTCTTTGCTGCGGAAAAAATTGGCACTGCTTGAAGCAGATATCGGCATTCGCACGATCCGTAATGCGGGGTACATTTTGCAGAGCAAGGAGCCGCCATGTTAAAAAAATTGCGAAATAAAATGCTGTGGTTCAATATGGCACTGATCTCGATCATTGTCTTAGGTGCCTTTACCTTTATCTATATTTTGAATGCCACCCAAATTGAAAACGAGATCCAATCGCTCGTCTCGCAAGAATCAAATCTCCTAGCTGCAGCACCGTTAGATGAGGAAGAAGTGCGTCAATCACTGGCAGACCCAGAATATCCAATGATTTTGACTGTCATCAATAGTACGAGTGACGTCAGAGAAATTGGCTTAGTTGTCAGCGATCAAGTCGACGTTGAGATCCAAAGTGATGATGAGGGTGTCGATGAGAGCGAACTGTATGCCGCTTTGGTCGATACAGCAACGAAGCAAGGAGCAGTACCAAACGAGGTGAAGTTGAATGATCGTTATTGGCGCTATTCCCTCTTTTTGGTAGCTTCTTTCAGCCATTATTCCATCAATAATGAGTCAATGGGAATGTACTCTACCAGTATCAATAGCTATGAGCCGTATTACCAAGTAATGTTTTTTGATGTCACCGATTATAAGACCAGTCTGAGAAATCTAAGAAACACGCTTTTGCTCATCGGCGTTTTAGCTTTAGCCAGTATTTATATCGCTAGTTTTTATGTGGCCAATCGAGCCTTGCGACCGGTGGAACTGGCTTGGCGCAAACAAAAAGAGTTTGTTTCTAACGCTTCCCATGAGTTGAAAACACCACTGGCGATCATTCAAGTCAATGCTGAGGTATTAGCTGGCAGTCCAGAAGAAACCTTGGAAAGCCAGATGAAATGGCTGAAAAACATTCAGTTAGGTTCCGAACGGATGGATGAGCTAGTGAATAGCTTATTGCTGTTGACCAAATTCGAAAGTGCCGAACAAGAAATGGTGCGTTCTTTGATCGACGCCAGTCAAGTCGTGCAAAGTGTTTATCAAAGCATGGAGGCGATTGCGCTGGAAAAAGGGATCCACTATCAGGAACAGATCGCTAAACAGGTGCACCTTGAAAGCAATGAGCAAGCCTTGCGGCAATTGACCATGATATTGGTAGACAATGCCTTGAAATACACGCCCGCTGGAGAAACAGTCAAAGTGGCCCTAATCGAACGGCAACGAAAGACAGTATTGCAAGTCTCCAACAGTGGTTGTCTGATCCCCGAAGAAAAAATTCCCTATGTCTTTGACCGCTTCTACCGCGGGGATCCTTCTCGCAACCATCAAGACGGTGGCTATGGGTTAGGTTTAGCCATCGCCAAAGCCATCACAGAAATGCTGGAGGCGCAAATCAGTTTGACGGTGGATCAAGACGGCGTCAATCACTTTGAAGTTTCATTTCATTGAGATTTGATTGCTGCCTTCACTTAAATCAATTTTTTCAAAAAAAGAGGACTCCGGGAATGGAAGTCCTCTTTTGATAGGTGAAATTTACTTGTTGCTAGTTAAATCCAATAAGCGGTCTTTCAAGTCTTCTTCTAGATGACCTAATTCCACTTCGGCAGCACGACGTTTTTCTTTTCCTTCTTTTTGGATCCGTAATGTTTCTTGGATCGTTTCCACAAGGTCGTTTTGTGTTTTTTGCAATGTTTCGATGTCGACGATGCCGCGCTCGTTTTCTTTCGCTGTTTCAATAGCAGAAACTTTCAACATTTCTGAGTTTTTCTTCAATAGATCATTGGTGGTCTCAGAAACTTGGCGCTGTGCCGTAACTGCATCTTTTTGACGCAATAAAGTCAAGGCAATGACCACTTGGTTTTTCCATAGTGGGATCGCTGTATTGACAGAAGCTTGGATTTTTTCTGCTAACGCTTGGTTCGTGTTTTGGATCAGGCGAATTTGCGGTGCCTGTTGGATCGTGATTTGACGTGCCAAGCGCAAGTCATGGGTCCGTTTGTCTAAACGATCTAGGAATTGCGTATAATCGTTGGCGATCTGTACGTCCATTTGATCATTCGTTTCTTCTGCTTTTTTCATGGCTTCAGGAATGATTTTGGTTTGCAATTCTTGCATCTTCAACTCGCCAGCGGCAATGTAGATGTTCAATGCATCGAAGTAATCTTTGTTCTTTTGATACAACTGTTCCAACATCAGGTTGTCTTTTAGCAAACCGTCTTTTTCTTTATCCAATTTGACGGCGATCTTGTCGATTTGGGCACCGATTTTTTGGTATTTAGCGGTGATTTCAAAAATGGATTGTTTTACTTTACCAAACATCCGCTTGAATAAGTTGCCTTCACCTGCACGCAGTTCATCTGGATTGGCTTCTTGCAAGCGATACATCAACTCAGTCAATGAGTCGCCCACAGGGCCGATATCAGCTGCTTGGACATGGTTCAACATAGATTGGGAAAACTCCCCAAGTTTGGTTTGGGCAGCTGCACCATAGGTGATGACTGCTTGCTGGTCAGTTGCATCGATCTTGCTGGCTAATTCTTGGGCCTGTGCTTGACGCTCTGGCGGTAATTTGTCAATCAAACGCGGTGCTGTTTGCTGTTCTTTCAGCTGACTGATCTCCGCTTGTTGAGTAGTGGTCAAAGTGTCGACAGGGGTTGAAAATGGGTTGTTCAATAAATCGTCAAGCGTATCCGTTACCGGTTTTACTTGATTTGGTGTGTCACTCATAATAACTCCTCCTAATAATTGTCTGCTTTCGAAAAAAATCTAGCCTGGGCTAGATTTTTTTTAGATTCTTTTTTTGTTGCCAATCAGAATCTATCCCTATTCATTATCTCGTTTTATGCTTTGTTTGGCAATGGATAACTCAATATCCATGTCATCAAGATCGTCTGCTACAAATTGGGAGTAGTCTTTGGCGATCAAGGAAGCCATTTGCTCGATAATTTGTGTGCTTTCTTCGATTTTATCATAGGTCTCACGACTTTTGATCTCATGGCTATTGATTTCAATGAACTTATCGGTCAAATCGACCATATTGGGCAAGTGGGTATAAAGGAAATGACTTGCCAAAGGCAGTTTAGTTGGTTCTTTTACGAGTTCTTTGAAAAGAGCTTTTGAGGCACGCAAGGCATCGTGACGCAAGTCAATGGCTTTTAACTTGTTATTGCTAGTGATATTTTTTTGGTATTTATCGATTTGGTGTTTCGTCTGATTCATCGTTTCACGGAACAATTCGATCTCACGAGCAGTCATTCCGCTCTTCAAGTAATGGGCTTCTCGTTCTCTCGTTAAAGAAGGCAAAACTTGTGGATCCGCTGCCGGAACTTTACGTCCTCTGATACCGACGTAGACTAAAATTGCACCGACGATTAATAATAGGCTCGCAAATGAATCGCCTACTACGTTAAAAATAATACTGATGAGGACGATCGCACCAACGATCAGCCAGATGTTTTTTTTCATTTTTCCTCCTCCTAAAAATCTCTTGGACAAGTAGATTGGGTTATTCGACATCTTTATTTTAGCATGTTCACTAAAAGAAAAATATCAGACTTGGGGTGGATTTTCCGATTTTTAGTAAATTCATAAGCTTTCTTGCCATTTCTTAAGAAGATATTTTTTCTAAATTATGCTAAAGTGTTTGATAGATAAGACGTATGAGGAAAGTTAGGTGTCGATAGATGTTAGAATTTAAAGATTTTGAAGAAAAAACGATCCAACGGAATGAAATTTTCCATGGCAAAATCATTGATGTGGTAGTTGATGATGTCTCCTTGCCCAATGGTGGAACCAGTAAACGCGAACTAGTCTTCCACCCAGGTGGGGTGGCCGTGATCGCCTTGACGAGTGAGAACAAAATGCTGTTCGTTCGCCAATTCAGAAAGCCATTAGAGCGAGTGATTTTAGAGATACCAGCAGGCAAAATCGATCCAGGAGAAGGCGCACGTCCAGATTTGACTGGCGCCCGGGAATTGGAAGAAGAGACTGGCTATCGCGCAAAAACGCTAGAGCATGTTTCTTCTATGTACCTTTCACCAGGCTTTGCGAATGAAATCTTGCACGTCTATTATGCGAAAGAGCTGGAAAAAGTGGCAAATCCCTTACCGCAAGACGAAGACGAAGTGCTGGAAGTCTATGAATTGAGCTTAGAGCAAGCACAAGCCGCTATCGCTGATGGAACGATCTGTGATGCGAAGACCGTGTTTGCGATCCAATTTTGGGAGTTGCTGGAATTGAAACGGAGGAACGGACTTGCCTAAAGAACCATTGATCACCCGCAGTGAACTTCGACGCCGACGCGAAGAAGAACAAGCGGCGTCTGAACGTAATCAGCAAATCGTAGAAAAGCAAAGCAAGAAAGAATGGAAACAAAAAGAAAAACAAATTGATAACCACTACCGAAAAGTGCGCAAGAAAAACAAAGAAATCACGAAGACCCGTGCCGGTGAGAACCAGAAATCTCGGGATCTGAACCGTTTTTTAATGAAAGCCATTGTGATCGTCACTTTATTGTTAGTCGTCGTCGGTTTGGCGATCTTTTTGTTGTGATTCATCTAGTACTAAGAAAAAGCCGCCCCTGCATCTTCTGCAAGTGCGGCTTTTTTGTTATTCGGTCGGCTTTTTCAAAATAGCTAAAAACATGGCCGCTGGCTGATTCATGAACAAATGATCCGCTTCATGAAAAACGGTAAAGGAAGTGTCGGTAAACCCAATCGCCTCTGTCAGTTGAGTCAATGCAGCAGGGTCAAACCCATTATGAACCAGCGGGTGAGACACGGCGGGATTTTTGAGGAAATCCACTAGGTAAAGGGTTCCTCCTGGCTGCAGCAAGGCGTATAGTTTTTCCATCATAGCGGCTGTGTCAGGAATATGCAGCAAGACGAGGGATAGCAGCACAGCGTCTGCTTTTGCTTGTAAGGATTCTTGCAGCAGATCGTGGACAGTTGCAGAAGCATTGGCCAGCTGCAGTTGGTTGATTTTTTTTTCAGAAACCTCGATCATGCCAGGGGCAGTATCCCAGATGGCTAAGTGCTGGACATAAGCTGCTAAGGGCAGACTTACTAGGCCGGTACCGCCGCCGATATCGATCAGAGTTTGGTGCTGGTTGTCTTTAAAATAAGTTTCAAGGGTTTGGGTGACTAATTGTGCTAACGCGATCCGTTCAGGGGTATCGTATTTTGCTGCCATGGCGTTGAAAATTTCAGACATAAGTGCCTCCTTTGATAATGACAAAAAACTGTTCGTTTCGTCAAAACTAGTTTATCATGAAAGGAGAAAAAACACGTCAGTAGATACGTGGGAATTTCTGTTGTTTTTCATTTTAAAGGATGAAAAATAAACGAGAAGCAGGAGGCAAACACATGAAAATTGGTATTATTGGTGCAATGGAGGAAGAAATCAAGGCGTTGCGGGAACAGTTGATTTCACCGCTTTCTTGGGAACGCGGCGGCGCACTATTTATTTCAGGAAGTATCGGCAATCATGAAGTGATCGTCGTTCGTTCAGGTATTGGTAAAGTTCTGGCATCGATCACCACTAGTTTACTGATCCAACAATACGGGGTCAATATGGTGATCAATACTGGATCAGCTGGTGGGATCGGTGCCGGTTTACAAGTAGGGGATTTAGTGATCTCAGATAAAGTGGCCTATTTTGATGTCGATGTGACTGGCTTTGGTTATGAATATGGCCAGTTGCCTGGTGGGATGCCTTTGTATTATGAAGCCAGCCGCTATTTGATCAGTGAGATGACGAAAGCCGCAGAAGCGACCCATCATACCGTGAAAAAGGGACTGATCGTTACTGGTGACAGCTTCATTCATGACCCGCAAAAAGTACAGGAGATTTTAGGACATTTTCCAGATGCCTTGGCTTGTGAGATGGAAGGAGCCGCGATCGCACAGACCGCGCAGCAATTCAATATTCCTTTCTTGATCGTGCGCGCGATCAGCGACACCGCCGACCACGCAGCAACCGTCTCTTTTGATGAGTTTATCTTAGAAGCTGGCAAGCGTTCCGCTGAAATGGTCTTGGCATTCGTTGAAACATTAAAGTAACTTAAAAAACAGGAGAGCCGATCCGTAAGAGGAGGAAGGAAGCATGAGAGCATTACTATCCATTGATTATACGTTTGATTTTGTTGCAGATGAGGGACGATTGACGACGGGTGCTGCTGGGCAAGCGATTGAAGCTGCCTTAGTGGCTCGGACGCAAGCCTTTATCGAAGCCGGTGAGTATGTCGTTTTTGCCATTGATCGTCATGAGGAAACAGACAACTATCATCCTGAAAACCGCTTGTTCCCACCCCACAATCTTGCGGGCAGTGCGGGGCGACATCTTTATGGTCGTTTAGCCCCGCTTTATGAAAACTATCAGGATGCGCCAAATGTCTATTGGATCGACAAGCGCCATTACTCAGCGTTTAGTGGTACCGACTTGGACATCCGACTCCGGGAAAGAGGGATCACGGAATTGTACCTGACCGGCGTTTGTACCGACATCTGTGTCTTGCATACAGCAGTGGATGCCTATAATTTAGGCTACCAACTGGTGATCGATGCAGATACCGTTGCCAGCTTTGACGCGGTCGGACATGAATGGGCACTACGCCATTTTGAAAATACCCTTGGTGCGAAAATCATTTCTGCGAAGGAGGAAGCATAAATGGGATGGATGGATCAATTAAAAGCAAATTTCAGTTTCAGTGAACTGACTAGCCTTTATCAAGCGTATCAAAAAGGGAATCTTGATGTGAAGGCGTTGTTGAACAATGACTTCTTACAAAAGTATACAGATTTTCAGAACTTGGATGAGTTTATGGCTAAACTAGGAATCCAGAATGAAAACCAAATCTTCGACTTTCTAAAAGACCGCCCCAATCGACAAAAAGCCGATCAAGTCGTCAATGAGCATTCTCAATTCGATTCTGTGATTAGTATGATGAAAAAAGCTTTACAGAAATAAACAATTGGCGAAGAAAAAGCGCAAGCAGAAAAATCTGCTTGCGCTTTTGTTTACCAGATCTGCACACGATCTTCTGGTGCACGATACATAGGGTCACCAGGTTTGATATCAAAGGTTGTATAAAATTCATCGATATTTTGGACTTGGATATTGGCCCGTAGTTTAGCTGGTCCGTGGACATCGATCGCCAGTAAGAGCTGTTGGTATTGTTCTTTGGCTTTTGTACGCCAAATCTTCGCCCAATTGGTGAAGAAGTCTGTTAAAGAAACATCGCTTTCTTTTTGCGCTGCTTCTAGCGCACAGCTTAGTCCGCCTGCATCGGCGATGTTTTCAGAAACAGTCAATGTTCCGTTGACGGTACCGCCGGCAAAGGGCAGGCCATCAAACTCGTCGATCATCGCTTGAGCTAAGCGTTCAAAGTGTGCCAAATCTTCTTCTGTCCACCAATTGTTTAAATTACCATATTCATCAAATTTTGCCCCGTTGTTGTCAAAGGCGTGGGAAATCTCATGAGCAATGACCCCGCCGATCCCCCCATAATTTGCGCTGGTGGATTGCTCCAAACTATAAAAGGGCGCTTGTAAGATTGCTGCTGGGAAAACGATCACGTTCTTAAATGGGTGATAGTAGGCATTCACGGTAGCGGCGGACATTTCCCATTCCTCGCGATCCACGGGCTGCTGCCATTTTTTGAAGGTATCTTCTCGGAACAAACGATTGAAATGAAGGGCATTTGCCAACAGACTTTTCTCTTCATCGGTATGCAATTGATCATAAATAGCAGGAACTTGATCAGGGTACCCGACATGGATGCCTAAACGATTCAATTTGATAATCGCTTTTTGGCGGGTTTCTTCACTTAACCACGTGTTGTTGCGCAAACGATCTTGGTAGACAGCAATCATTGTTTCCACCATGTGTTTGACGTCTTTTTTCGCCATTTCCCCAAAGTACTTGCGTCCATAATAATCACCGATCACTTGACTAAAATGACCCATCGTTAAGTAATAAGCCGCTTTTTGTTGGGGAGCCGCTTCATCGATCCCTGATAAGTAGCGACTGTAGGTTCCGCCTAACTGACGCAATTCTTCACTCAGATAGCTAGTATAGCGCAAGCTTTGGTTGACGATCATCCAGCCTTTCAAGAGTTCAAAATGGCTATCAGAAACAATAATGTCAAAGGCTTCAAAGTAAGCGGGTTCCGTTACGATCAGCTCTTCTGGTGTACCTGGTAAAAGGGCTGTCAAGAGTTGTGTAAAATCGATCTTGCTAGCTTGCTTTGCAAATTCCTCCAAGGAGCGAGGATTGTAGTTTTTACTATAATCCGCACTTTCTTCCGCACTGCGGACATGAGGGGCGATCAATTTATCAAATGCGATCGCTTGCTCTACCATCGATTCCGCTTCTGCTTGGTCTTTTCCATAAGCAACTAAAACGTTGACGGCCATCTCAAAGTAGACTTGCAGCATTTCGCCTGCTTGGGGATTTTCTGTGTAATAGGTTTTATCCGGCAAAATAGTAGCAGGCGGATAGACCGACAAAGTATTCATTTGCGCATTTTTCATGTCTGCATCGACATCCAGTTGGAAAGGCAAGGCAATGCCATCTAAAACGAAACTTGCCAGTTGCTGATTCAATTCCTCATAAGAACGCAACGCTTCGATTTTTGCTAATAGTGCATTTGCTTCAGTAGCGCCAGCTGCCTCTCGTTGGGCAAAATCGCTGGCTAAGCGGTAAAAAGCCACAGCATCCTTCATGCGGCCTTTTGGCGTAGCATGGGGATCGTGTGCCATATTTTCAAATTCTGCGATCATTAAGGAATCGATTCCGTCAACGAGATCTTGGAATCCACCCGTAGCGGGTTTATCTGCTGGAATAACAGCGGTCTCCAGCCACTCGCCATTTACATAGTCATAAAAATCATCTTTTAACAAGGTTGTCATGTCTTTCGCTCCTCTCGCTTTCTACTATTATGAAACAAAATCTGTAAGGACGCAAAGAAAAGTTTTCTAGACGAAAAAGGGTTTTGATCCAAGTAGGAGGAGAATCTAAGGTATAATAAGAAAAAAGGCAGGTGAACGAGATGGAACAAGTAGAGTGGAAAGGGATCGCCGAAGAGCGGTTTCGTCCGTATAAGCAGTGGGTCACTCCTTCAGGGTATTTATGCGGCACCTATGCGGCAGCCGTCTTTTTGGCCTACTATCAAGATTACATCGATGAAACGATCATCCCGAAAGCGTTTCGCCGAAAAAAACAGCGGGATCTGACAGTAGTGACGGAAATGCTGCGTGTGCTGATTCAGCCTCATGGGTTGCCGACGATCGCTTGGCAAGTCAGTCATGGTTTGACTCGGTTTTTCGATCAATTCCAATTGCCTTACCGCGGACGTGCGACCGTTGTTGGCGGTTGGCATCGAGCGTGCAAACGAATCGACGAAGGCAAACCGGTGATCATCGGTATTTTGAAGCCTTTAGGCAGTACATATGGCAATCATTGGGTCGTGGCTTACGCCTACGCCGAAACCGCCAGCGGAGAACGCTATTTTAAAGTTCATGACAACTGGGGCAACTACAAAAAAGTAATTCCCGCCAGTTGGGTAAACGGTACCGTCACACTTCCTTGAACGAGACGGTTAAAAAAACAGTCACTTTGTGCTAGAATAGAAGAAAACAACCACATTCATTGGAGGCAATCATGGGCGAAAGTTATAAAGATAGTTCGTTGAAAATTTTTAGTTTAAATGGAAATTTACCATTAGCAGAAAACATTGCGAAAGTTTTCGGTACAGAACTAGGGAAGTCAAAAGTGACACAGTTTAGTGATGGAGAGATTGCCATCAATATTGAAGAAAGTGTGCGGGGCGACCATATTTATATCATTCAATCGACGAATGAACCCGTCAATGATCATTATTTAGAGTTGCTGATCATGATCGATGCGATGAAACGGGCTAGTGCGAAGACCATCAATGTCGTTTTGCCTTATTACGCATATGCGCGGCAAGACCGAACCGCCAACCCGCATGAGCCGATTACTGCAAAATTGATTGCCAATATGCTGGTGGAAGCAGGGGCTTCTCGGATCTTGACGCTTGATCTGCATGCCGTCCAAGTTCAAGGATTTTTCGACATCCCAGTGGATAATCTCTTTACGATCCCATTGTTTGCTCATTATTATCGCGAACAAAAAATGACTGGTGACGACTATGTCGTTGTTTCACCAAAAAACAGCGGTGTCCAACGGACCCGTAGTTTGGCAGAATACTTAGATACAGCGATCGCGATCGTCGATCAAGATGAAGCCGATGGCGGCTATGTGATTGGTGATGTCGTTGGGAAAAAATGTATTTTAGTTGATGACATTTTAAATACCGGCCATACATTGGCAAAAGCGGCAGACTTGTTGAAGGAAGCTGGTGCCAGCGAAGTGTATGCTTGTGTGTCTCATGCCTTACTTTCGCCGCCAGCTAAAGAAATTTTGGATCAATCAGCGATTGAAAGGATTTGTGTCACCGATTCTTGTTGGACCAGCGAAGAACGCCATCCAGAAAAACTGCACTACATTTCTTGTGCTGAATTGATGGGGGAAGCCGTTCGCCGCATTCACGAAAATACACCAATGAGTCCATTGTTCCGCCTGGAAAGCAAAGAGTATAAATAATAATATGAAAAGCACCCGCTATCCTTAGGGACAGCGGGTGCTTTTGCGTGTGGGGGAAGTGGACCAAACACAGTGGATCAGTTCAACTGATTGCGGTTCAAGACCGTTTCTCGTTTGATCAGCTTATGTGGTACGACCAGCTGTACGCCGTTTGAATCTTCATGATTCAATTGCACCATCAGCCGTTCGGTAGCGATTTTTCCTAAGGACAACACGTTGATATCGATACTAGTCAAATACGGGTGTGTCAAAGTAGCAAAGATCGAATTATTGAAACTGATGATGGATAAGTCATCCGGGACTTTGTAGCCATACATCGTCGCTAATTGAATGATCCGCACAGCGAACAGATCATCGATCACGACGATGGCAGTTGCTTGGGATTCTTTGATCGTTTCTTCAAACGTGACGTAATCTTCCGCTTTTTCAAAGGTCAATGCTGGATAAAAGGGGAGATTTGCCAGCATCATGGCTTTTTGGTAGCCGAAAAAACGTTCGAAATACAGATTTTCATGGGTCGTATTAGTAGCAAATAGAATCTTCGTATGCCCTTGGGCGATCAGATGCTCGGTTGCTTGCTTGCCTAACAACTGGTTGTCATTATCGACAAAAACGATTTTGTCTTCATTGCTGTATGGTTGACCAATCAAGGTAAAGGGGACTTCTTTTTCGACCAGATAATCGATGATGGGGTCTTTTTCATCGGAATAGACCAAGATAAAGCCATCTACTTGTTTTTGCAAGTGCATTCGTTCCACGTTTTTTAGCAACGTAGTAAAATCACGGGCGGAGGCGACGGCAACTGTCATTTGATGATGACGGGCCTCTTCGTTGATGGCCTCGATCGTTTCTAAATAAAAGGGGTTTCCTAGTCGTTCTTTCGAATCAAGGGGCGGCAAGATCACGCCGATGGCACTAGATATCTGTTTGCCGAGATTTCGAGCCGCAAGATTGGGGACGTAGCCCATTTCTGCCATTACTTTGCGTACTTTCTTCTTAGTATCTTCAGAAATGCTGGGATGATCGTTTACGACACGAGAAACCGTGGATGTAGCGACGCCAGCCTTTTTGGCGACATCTTTGACCGTAATGCTCACTGATTTCCCTCCTTTTTTAGCTTATAGTATCACAAAGTGTCGGCACAAGGGTAGAGCCAATCAAAAGAAAGAAGAAATGCAGACATTTCTTCTTTCAGAAGGCTTGTTTAGCTAATCGCTGTACTGATTTCGTCTTCTAAAACATAGTCTTTGCCATACACCTTGATTGGCAATGCCTCACCGCTGATTTTTTTCAAAGTCACCGTCGACTCATTGACGGAAACAAAGAGCAGACGTCCACGATAGTTGATGTGGAAGGCATAGCGGCTCCACGTTTTAGGTAAGAATGGCGCAAACCCTAAGTGGTCGTGATCGGTTTTCATTTGAGCAAAGCCTTGAACGATCGCTAACCAGCTGCCGGTCATAGAAGTGATGTGCAAGCCATCATCGGTATCATTGTTGTAATTGTCCAAATCAAGACGAGCAGTCCGCTCATACATTTCCAACGCTTTTTCTTCCATGCCTAATTCCGCTGCCAAAATCGCATGGATACTTGGGGAAAGGGAAGATTCATGCACTGTCATCGGCTCATAGAAATCAAAGTTCCGTTGTTTTTCTTCTTTGCTGAATTGATCGCCGAAGAAGTAGATCCCTTGCAAAACATCGGCTTGCTTGATAAAGCAAGAGCGCAAGATATGATCCCACGACCAATTTTGGTTCAATGGTAAATGTTTTGGATCAAGATCGGAAACGGGCATCAAGTCTTTGTCTAAGAAGGTATCATGCTGGACGAAGACTCCAAGCTCTTGGTCTTCTGGGAAGTACATATTGTCGATGATGTCTTGCCATTTGGCTTGCTCTTCGTCAGAGATCGTGACAGCCGCTTCGTCTTTGAAGGCTTCATAGCTGGCTAAGGTATAAGCTAAGACCCAAGTAGCCATTTTATTGGTGTACCAGTTGTTATTGATATTGTTTTCGTATTCGTTTGGTCCAGTGACGCCATGGATCATGTATTTTTGCTGACGTTTTGAATAGTGGACACGATCTGCCCAGAAACGTGAAATCGCGCTTAACACTTCTAATCCTTCTTTTTTCAGGTAACTTGTATCGCCAGTATAATTCGTATAGTTGTAGATGGCATAAGCGATGGCACCGTTTCGGTGAATTTCTTCGAAAGTGATCTCCCACTCATTGTGGCATTCGATCCCAGTGAAGGTCACCATTGGGTAAAGGGCACCTGCTAAGCCTTGTTTTTGCGCATTGATATGGGCTTGCGGCAATTGGTTGTGACGGTATTTCAACAAGTTGCGGGTCACTTCTGGTTTTGCTAATGCCAAATACAATGGGACTGCATAGGCTTCGGTATCCCAGTAAGTCGCACCGCCATATTTTTCACCAGTAAAGCCTTTCGGTCCAATGTTCAAGCGCTCGTCTTCGCCATAATAGGTTGAAAACAATTGGAACAGGTTGAAACGAATCCCTTGTTGCGCCGCAGCATCGCCTTCAATGATCACATCGGCTAAATCCCAGCGGGCTTTCCAAGCAGCGACTTGTTCTGCACGCAACGCATCATAATCTGCTTTGTATAAAGTGCCTAATTCGGTGACTTTTGCTGGATGATCATGAGCGGGAACATCACGACTCGTAACGATCAAGACTTCTTTGATCAATGAGAAGGTGTCACCGGCTGCCCCAGAAAGGCAAAGGTATCAGCGACGCAAAGTTCGCTTTTCACGGAATCAATCGGTGTTTGGCTATGACGCATAGCAGAAGTGACAGTAAAGCGTTCAATGTCAAAATTATTTTCTACGGTCCGAGTCGTCAAGTAATGGAAGGTTTCGGTTTGGCCATGAGCTAATTCTTCCCAGAAACGTTCGTCGTAGTTGCTGTCTTCGTTATGGACGTTGTTATCTAGTTTAGAAATGACTTTGATCTCAGCGTCGCCTTCAATGATCTCAGCATCCATCTTAATGAGGGCAAGTTCACGTTTTACGATGCTCAAGAAGCGTTCAAAAGAGAATTTAACCGTTGCACCTGCTAAAGTCACAGTATAGTTGCGGCGTAAAATCCCAGTTTCCATGTCTAGTTCTAAATGGAAATCACTTGGGCTGATTTTTGCTAAGTCGACTAATTGGTCATTGATAAATAGATCCATTGCAATAAAGTTGACCGCATTGATCACTTTGCCAAAATAGTCAGGATAGCCGTTTTTCCACCAGCCAACACGGGTTTTGTCTGGGTACCAGACACCTGCGATATAGGTACCTAAGTGATGATCGCCGCTGTATTGTTCTTCGAAGTTGCCGCGCATTCCCATGTAGCCATTCCCGATGCTTGTTAGCGACTCTTGCAGTCGACGATTTTCTTTATCTAAGGTAGATGTCGCGATTTTCCATGGATCGATCTCGAACAATCGTTGGATTTTTTTCATGAAAGTCCCTCCAGAATCTTTTTGATATCTCTATCATAAGCGCAAACGATTGCATCGTCAAGTGAAAGTTGTTGCGTTTAAAGAATTTCCTATTAGGAAACATCGAGAAAGAGAGATTCAGTTATATAAAGGTGAAAAAGCGAATAGAATCCCTTTTGATATTTCTGGGTTTACAAAATCTTTTTTCTCCGTTAGAATGAAATTATTAAGAAACCGATTGCGTAAATCGATTCAGGGAAGGAAGAAGGAAGATGAAAAAATTATTGAGCTTCGAATTTTGGCAAAAATTCGGAAAAGCGCTAATGGTGGTTGTCGCTGTTATGCCAGCCGCTGGTTTGATGATCAGTATTGGGAAAACGATCCCAATGATCAATGCCGACTGGGCATTCTTGATCACCACAGGAGGCGTCATTGAAAACATTGGTTGGGCAATTATTGGTAACCTGCATTTATTATTTGCATTAGCTATTGGTGGTAGTTGGGCTAAAGAGCGAGCTGGTGGGGCATTTGCTGCCGGGATCGCCTTTATTTTGATCAACCGGATCACTGGTTCGATCTTTGGCGTGACGAGCGCGATGTTAACCGAAGAAGGCGCCTTTACCCATACGTTGTTTGGGACAAAGATCATGATCGACGGTTTCTTTACTAGTGTATTAGAAGCACCTGCTTTGAACATGGGCGTCTTTGTCGGGATCATCGCAGGTTTTGTGGGGGCAACAGCTTACAACAAATACTATAATTTCCGCAAATTACCGGATGCGCTTTCCTTCTTTAACGGCAAACGCTTCGTCCCTTTCGTGGTGATTGCCCGTTCAGTAGTCGTCGCATTAGTGTTATCGATCGTTTGGCCCTACATTCAGGCCGGCATCAACAACTTCGGTTTATGGATCGCGCAATCACAAGAAAGTGCGCCCGTTTTAGCACCTTTCTTGTTTGGAACCTTGGAGCGGCTGCTCTTACCATTCGGGCTGCATCATATGTTGACGATCCCGATCAATTACACCGAATTAGGTGGAACCTACACAATTCTTTCTGGGGCACAAGCCGGCACCCAAGTCTTTGGACAAGACCCATTATGGCTTGCTTGGGCAACGGATCTAGTGAATATGCGCAATGCTGGCGATACGTCACAATATCAATTTTTATTGGAAAACTTTGTTCCTGCCCGCTTTAAAGTTGGACAAATGATTGGTTCATCTGGGATCTTGATGGGCTTGTCTTATGCCATGTACCGCAATGTCGATGCGGACAAACGGCACAAATATACCTCTATGTATTTATCAGCTGCCATCGCTGTCTTCTTGACAGGGGTAACAGAACCGTTGGAGTTCATGTTTATGTTTGCTGCCGTACCGCTTTACATCGTTTATGCAGTCGTACAAGGGGCGGCATTTGCGATGGCGGATATCGTCAACTTACGGGTCCATTCTTTTGGGAATATCGAGTTGTTGACACGTACCCCAATGGCGATCAATGCCGGCTTAGGACAAGATTTGATCAACTTTGTGTTAGTGACCATCGTCTTTGGTGTCGGGATGTATTTCTTGGCAAACTTCTTGATCAAAAAATTCAACTTTGCAACACCAGGTAGAAACGGCAACTATGAAACAGAAGGGGCCAGCGATGCGCCAGCAACTGCTTCGGCGGATGGCAACTTGAACCCAGATTCACAAGTCGTGAAAATCATTCATTTATTAGGTGGACGTGAAAATATCGCCGACGTTGATGCATGTATGACCCGTTTACGAGTTTCTGTGAAAAATCGGGAAGCGGTCGGCGATGAAAAAGCGTGGAAAGCCGCAGGGGCTTTAGGCTTGATCGTAAAAGACAACGGTGTGCAAGCAGTCTATGGACCGAAAGCAGATGTCTTAAAATCAGACATTCAAGATATCTTAGATTCTGGTGTCACGATTCCCGAACCGACTGCTAGTCAAGCACCAGCTGAAACCACTACCCATCAAAGCCAAGGCGTGACAGCTGAACTAGCTGCCGTTGCCACTGGAGAAGTGATGCCGATCACCTCTGTCAAAGACCAAGTGTTTGCGGAAAAAATGATGGGTGACGGTTATGGCGTGCGTCCAGAGCAGACGACAGTTGTCGCACCAATCAGCGGGAAAGTCACCAACATCTTCCCAACGAAACATGCGATCGGCTTGCTTTCTGATGAAGGCATCGAAGTATTGGTTCACATGGGCTTAGATACCGTTGACTTAAACGGTGCACCCTTTACGGTAGCTGTCACTGAAGGACAACAAGTGGCGGTCGGTGACAAGTTAGCGGAGATGGATCTCGCTGCAGTAAGTGCTGCTGGCAAAGACACCACCATCGTTGTAGTGTTGACCAACAGCGATCAAATCGATTCCTTTGAATTGACCCAAATCGGCAAGCAACAAGCAGCCGCAGTTGTTGGAATCGTAAAACTATAATAAAATGACAAGCGGGTCGACTCTTTTGTTGACCCGCTCTCTTTTATTTTTAAAAGGAATCGTACAAGCAAACCGAGAGAAGGAGCCTTATTCATGAAGGTATTAACATTGAACACCCATAGCTGGTTAGAAGAAAATCAGTTAGAAAAATGCAAAATGATCGCACAAGAGATTGCAACAGGCGACTATGACATCATCGCCTTGCAAGAAGTCAACCAAACGATCGCTGCTCAAACCATCGTTCCTGATGGGCTTTATTGCCCGACAGATACGCTGGTGGAAATCAAGGAGGACAATTTTGCTTTACGCCTAGTGGAAGAACTGCAACTGTTAGACTGTGACTACTATTGGTCATGGACCTACAGTCACGTAGGCTATGACATTTACCACGAAGGCAATGCCTTATTGTCCAAACAGCCCATCATTGCCAAAGAATATCTTGCTTCACAAGCCACGGATGTCTGGGATCATACCACGCGCAAAAACCTGAGCGGCGTGACTGAAGCCGATGGGCAGATCGTACAAGTCGTTAGCTGTCACTTTTCTTGGTGGCAAGACGGTAAATTTGCCTACGAGTGGCAACAGACAGAAGCATTTTTAGCAGAACGGGCAGATACCTTATTGATTCTAGGAGATTTCAACAACGATGCCGCCAGTTCTGGTCATCAACTCGTCCTTGACAGCTCCTTACAGCTGCAAGACAGCTTTTTAACGGCTGCTGAAACGATTGGTGAAGCCTCTGTCGTTAAAGCCATTGATGGTTGGCAAGACAATCGAGAAGCATTGCGGATCGATTATGTTTTTGCATCTAATGACCTGCAAGCAACGGAATATGAAGTCGTTTTTGACGGAACGCGTACTCCAATCGTCAGCGATCACTTTGGAATCAAAGTGGTTTTTGCTTCAAAAACAGATCCAAACTAACATGAGCTACAGCAAAAAAGCAGCGCCAACCGGCACTGCTTTTCTTTTTGGGGAAGTTAAATCGCTGATCGAACAAGGAGGAAAAAGAATAAACTCAATAAAAGAATGAATGCTAATGTCCCATAGGTAAAACTCTTTTCGCCCCAGGTTGCGTTTTCCTCCTGACTCGAAAGACTTCTTCTTGTAAAAAAGACGAGTCCTGCGCCGATGACATTCGCTGTCAGTAACTGCTGGAAGAAGATCAAGAATAAATACTGTCCCAAAAGGCCTTTTTTACTCATGGAAAACCGTTGAATAAAGTACAGGCAAGCCCCTTGCAGCAAAAGGAGACTACTTAACAAGACCCCTAAAGCGGCTAACGGTTGCGAGTTGAGGTACTGGGCAAAGGTCATCCCATGGTTGAAGGCAGTCAAGGAAAGATAAAGATAGTAAGCACCGGCGATCAAAAGCCAATAAATCAGTAAAATCAATGGAAACGCCCATTTTCGTTTAGTCATGGTTGCCCTCCTGTAAAGTGAATAGTCCGTAGGAACGGATCAAATAATCAATCAAGCAGCTCAGTCCGATCAAAGACTGGCTAGGGATTTTCTTGCGACCGATTTGAAAAAAATCGCAATAATAGGTCAGGTGAAACGTTGAATGGCGAGCAAAATAATTATCTCCTGGCGCACTCAATGTCAAAACGGGAATCTGACGAATCGCAAAAGTCGTCAGATTCTCTTTGACGTTTTCTGTTTCGCCGCTCAGTGAGGCGATGATCACACAATCTTCGGCAGTGATCATCGGCATGACCATATCAAATTCCGTTTTGTTCGGCAATACGATCACTCGTTTTTCCATAGAAAGCATCATTTTGGAAAACTCCTCCAGTGCTTTCTTTTGGGAAAACCCAGTTGGGTAGCAGTAGATGGTTTTGCTGCGGTCAAACAAGTGGTTGAGGGCAGCTAAGTCTACCGTTTTTACATAGTTGAGGGTGGCGAAAATATCCTCTTGTTGCTTTTCAAAAATCGTTTTTTGCTGCGAAATCGTTGTTGCCTGTTCTTGCTGATGCCGTAGAAAATATTTGAACTCGGAATAGCCAGAAAAACCAAGTTTTTTCGTCAACCGTAAAATAGAAGACTTTGAGACGTGAACCTGCTCGGATAGCTCGACGATCCCCATAGATAGAACGGTATCGCCGTGGGAAAGAATATAGTTCAGAATGCCACGATCAAGTTCACTTAACTCTGCTTGGTGCTGTTGAATCAAATACTGTAATTTCACAAAAACCCCTCCTTATTGATTAAGTATAGCTGAAAAGCCAGGAGGGGAGGCGAAGAACGCTGGCTAGTGTAATTCTGGCCAAAAGGCTTGATTTGCTTCGATCAATTCATCGAGTAATTCTTTGGCTACACGGGCATTTGGGACCACTTTTGAAAGAATCAGTGCTTGCCACAGCTTCTGGTAAGAACCCTCTGCCCAAGCTTCCACGACTAATTTTTCTACGGCGACTTGTTGTTCCATCAATCCTTTTTGGAAGCGAGGGATCTTGCCTTGTGTGATTGGTTCTGCCCCGTTACTGCCGACGATACAAGGCACTTCCACCATTGCCTGTTCATCAAAGTTGACGATCGCTCCTTCGTTAGGCACGATCAACAGCATTCGTTCTTGCGTGTTATAAGCAATCGCTCGTGCAAGGTCAACAATGTAGCTGGCGTGTTCATCCACTTCAAGCGTGGTGTCAGTCGCTGTCTGGTTTTCTACGATGCGTTGGCATTCACCAAAGACGTGTTTTTCGCGACCAGCCATGACTTCATTTGCCCGTGTAAAAGATGGGTTGGTGTGCGCCACTTCATCTTGAGGGAAAAAGTAATACTTCAAGTAGGTATTTGGCAAAGTGGATGGATCAACCTCGTACACTTCTTTTGCTTTGGCAAAGGTGTGCATCCAGCTGGCATCAGCATGTTGGCTCGCTTCGATTTCTTCTGGCAATGAATAGCCGTATTTTGCTACATGCGCTTGGATCTGCGGCAGCAAGTCATTGCCAGCTTTGTCTCGTATATCTGTCCACCAGCCAAAGTGATTCAAGCCATAATAGCGAACGACCAATTCTTTGCGAGAAGCTAAACCGATCGCTTGCGCCATCCGTTCTTCGATTCCCACTGGCATATCACAAATATTAATGATCTTAGCATCAGGGCGCAATTTACGAGTCGCTTCTGCGACGATCGCTGCAGGATTGGAATAATTCAACATCCACGCATCAGGGGAATATTTTTCCATATAATCGACTAACTCCAATACACCGCCGATAGAACGCATCCCATAAGCGATCCCGCCAGGACCACAAGTTTCTTGGCCGACCACACCATATTTCAAAGGGATTTTTTCATCCTTTTCGCGCATCGCATACAAGCCAACTCGGATATGCGCCATCACAAAATCGACATCCTGAAACGCGGTTTCGGGATCAGTGGTTGCTAAAAAGCTGATTTCGGGTGCGCGTTCTTTCAATAAAATCTCGCAAGCTTGTGCCACTTTTTCTTGTCGTTCTTCCAAATTGTCGTAAAACTTGATTTGGCGAATCGGGAAACGATCCAAGTGTTCTAAAAGCATCAAGACGATTCCAGGGGTAAAGGTACTGCCGCCTCCAGCGATCACGATTGAAAATTTTTTCATTTTTGTTTCCTCCTTAGTCTGATACAGCTAATAATTTTTCGAATTGTTCTCTCACTTGTGGCACATCCAGGCCAACGATCACTTGGAAGGCGTTGCCGTTGCGAACGACACCATGGGCACCAGCGCCTTTAAAGATGTCATCTGGCAGCACTTGGTCTTGATCTTTGACGGTGATTCTTAGGCGAGTGGCACAATTAGTGACTTTATCGATATTGTCGCGACCGCCAAACCCTTCTAAGTAGACTGCGGCTTGTTCGGTGTAGCGATTGGCACCGGCAATCACTGGAGTTCCAGTGTTGGCTTGTTTTTCTTTGTAATCTTTTTTGGTGTATAGTTTGACTTCGCTATTGTTTTCTTCCCGTCCTGGTGTGGCTAACTTAAATTTGAGGATCAAGAAGCGGAAAACAAGGAAATAAAGCGCAGTAAAGGCTAACCCAATCACCAACTGCGTGAAGATCATACTGCGATGATTTTGAAATAGCGGAATCCAGACCTTCGCTAACAGATCGATCAAGCCGCCCCCCATATCTCCAACGACCCCGAAGGCAAACATCGTTGCCGCCATGGTCGCTGCTAAAACAGCGTGCACCGCAAAGAGGGGTGGTGAGATAAAGAGGAAGGTGAATTCCAATGGCTCAGTGATACCAGCTAAAACGGCAGTTAAAGTGGCAGGGATCAAAATCGCTAAGACTTTCTTTTTATTCTCAGGCTTGGCTGTGAAATAAAAAGCAGCAGCGATCCCCGGTGCAGCAAAGATCTTAGAATTGCCATGTAAAGCAAAGCCCCCTTCAGGGAAAAGCTCTTTCAATGGTCTGGTGGATTGGGCAAATTCTTGTAAATGTGCCATCCAGTATTTGGAGATTCCTTCTTCGACGACAGCAGGACCAAAAACAAAGGGGGTATACACGAAATGATGGAGACCTGTGGGGATCAATATTCGCTCTAAGAAAGTATAGAGCCAGACCCCAAAGACCCCAGCACTTGCTAGAAACCCTTGCATGGACCCAATGCCAGCTTGGACTTTCGGCCAAATCAATGCAATCAAGAAAGCGACTGGCAACATCAAAAAGAATCCAAGGATCACGACAAAGGAAGAGCCTTGGAAGATTCCGAGAAAATCAGGCAGCTTCGTATCGAAAAACTTGTTGTGAAGATAGACGACGATCGCCGAAATAAAAATTGCTCCGATAATACCAGTATCTAATGTTTTGATGCCGGCGATCATTTTTAAGCCACTCTCACCGCCGGGATCAGCTGCAAAGTTGACACCGAAGAAGTGACCAAAGTATTCGATCATGCCAGAAATAAAATAATTACAAGTAATATAGACGACAAAGGCTTCCATTGCCGCTCGCGCATTGGCTTTTTTTGCGAGACCGATCGGTAATCCAATAACAAATAGTAATTCCATTTGGTTGAAGACCGTCCATGCACCGTTTTCAATAATCGTCCAAATGTTGAACCAAGTAGAGCCTTCAGTGGCGATGCTCCCCACAAGCATCGGATTTTTAAAGATAATACACAGCGCGACCATGATCCCCGAAAATGAAAACAAGAGGACCGGGGTAAACATCGCACCGCCAAACCGCTGAACTTTTTCCATCATAATTTCTTAACATCTCCTTTCAATTTTTACTACAACCTCAGTATAGAAAAGAAAGATAGCGGTTACAATAAAGCGAGGCGGCATAGGAACGTAGAAGCAAACAAAGAGAAAAGGTAGCAACTGCGGGGAAATTTCCCATAAAAAAACAAACCTGCGAAAAACAGGTTTGTTTGCTAAGTACGTGTATTTAAATTTCGACGTTGCCATAACGATTGGTAAGGGCGGTGCGGATCAAGCGCTCTGCCAAATGCTCATTTCTTGCGAGAAGCGGTCCGTGGAAGTAAGAGCCGAACACATTGCGGTAAACCACGCCTTCGGTTTGGTCTTCGCCATTGTTTCCTTGTCCTTGGATGACTTTCCCCAATGGTTTTTCCCCTTTACCTAAGAAAGTACGGCCATTATGGTTTTCAAAGCCATAATAGGTCTCATCGAATTCTTCATTGTGGATCACGATGTCACCGATGAACCGGTTGTTTTCTTGGCTTAAGGTGTAATGATCCAAGGCACCGATCCCCTTGATTTTCTCGCCGTTGGCACCGATGTAGTAATGACCCAGCAATTGATAGCCGCCGCAAATTGCCAGCATCACGCCATCATTTTCGATATAGCTGGCCAGGGCTTCTTTTTTTGATTGGATATCTTGTGAAACGATCACTTGTTCAAAATCTTGTCCGCCACCGAAGAAGACGAGATCATATTTTTCAGGATCGAAGGGCTCGTGAATGCTGACGACTTCTGCGTTGAAGGTCACGCCTAGTTTTTCGGCCACGTAGCGCAACATCAAGAGATTGCCGTTGTCGCCGTAAGTATTCAAAAGATTTCCATACAAGTGGGCAACATTCAGTTGATACTTAGTCACGACTCATTCCTCCTTTGATATAGCCTTTTTCCGCAAGCTTTTTGCGTAGCTGCAGGACTGCAGTGTAAGTCGCTAAAATATAGACTTTTTCTGTTGGTAAGTCTGCAATTTGCTTGATGACGTCATCAAGTTCAGGGGTTTCAATGATTTTCTCTTCAGGGATCCCCGCAACTTTTAACCGCAACGCCATATCTTTGTGACGATCACCACCAGCGATCACTTGAGGAATCCCCATATCGGCAAACGCTTCATGGTCGCCATCCCAAATCCAGCTGACGTCGATCCCATCTGCGTAGTTGGCATTCAACAAGCTGACTAGTGAGAAAGGATAGGGCGACAGGCCGATCATATCGATGACTTGGTTCAAACCAACAGGGTTTTTAACTAAAACTAACGTACATTCTTTGTCCCCGATGCGGATCACTTCTTGGCGGCCAAAGACTTTTTCGTCATAGGCCAAACCAGCTTTGATTTTTGCAGGTGCTACGCCATAATATTCCGCAACCGCAGTTGCCGCCAGCGCATTGTAGACATTGTACATCCCACCAACTTCGATGCGATAGTCATTGCCATCGATCACAAAATCAGCAGAGGTGTTGTCCATTGCGGTCATTTCCGTCAGTTTATAATCCAATTCTGGTCGATGGAAGCCGCAATTTGGGCAGTAGTATTTCCCAAGATTGGCATAGGTGATCATCTTATAATGCAAAATGTGATGACACTCAGGACACAACACGCCATCCGTATTGTAATGGGCCATCTGCTCTTCATCTGGCAAATGATCAAATCCATAGTATTTCCGCGGATTGACAGTTGCCACCGAATTGAACAGTGGCGAATCCCCATTGCAGAGGATCGTTGCTTCCGGTGAGTTTGCCGCACCTTCAACGATCATTTTATAGGTCGTATAGATCTCGCCATAACGGTCCATTTGATCGCGGAAAATATTGGTGAAAACGAACAATTCCGGTTTGATGTACTTCGTTACTTTGCTGAGACTGGCTTCATCGATTTCTAAAACCGCAAATTTTTTGCCTTTTTTAGGGCGTGCCGATAGAAAGGTTGAAACGATCCCTTGGACCATATTGGCGCCGGTGGGGTTCGTTAATACTTCATCAAATTCTTGGCGCAAAATATTGACAGTCAAGGCAGTCGTCAATGTTTTGCCGTTGGTGCCTGTGATCACGACGACTTGGTAATCTTTCGCCAAATGATCTAATATATGTGGATCAACTTTTAATGCTAATTTACCAGGCAGGCTTGAGCCACCTTTGAAAAAGTTCTTTAATACCCATTGAGAGGTCTTACCGACTGAAACAGCCAGATGACTTCGTATTCCCATAATGTAACCCTCCATTAGAGCGAATGCTTTCGTTGTGCAAATTCAATTTATCATACCATATACCAAGAAAAAGGTTAAATTGCTTTTGCGATTCTTTAAATTTCTACAAAGACCATGTTGATAAACGGCTCTTTCACTTGCGATGATCAACAAATTGAAAAGCAAAACAGCAAACCTTCTGCCAGGTTTGCTGCTGCTTTAACCGATAATGATTTTTTCCGTTGGGTACTCGTAGCCTAAGTCACGTGTTTCTTTTGGTACGAATAACATCAAGGTGTACAGCATGCCGACACGGCCGATAAACATCAAAAGAGCAATCACGAGTTTGCCGATGGTTGATAAATCGCCCGTGATTCCTAAAGAAAGCCCTGTGGTTCCAAAGGCCGAGGAAACTTCAACAATGATGGCGATCAAAGGGATATCCTCGATGGCGGTCAAGAATAAGACACAAAAGAAGCACATGCCCATCGAAAGCATGAAGACCACCACTGATTTACGGACGTCATCTTGATCGATCCGGCGACCGAAGATATTGATATTGTCCTCACTTTTCAAGAAGGCATAGAGGTACAGCCCAATGATGGCAATGGTCGTCGTCCGAATCCCCCCACCAACAGAGCTGGGACTACAACCAATAAACATCAGCAAGGAGAAAACGATCAACGTCGTGGTTTGGAAGTTGCCTAAGTCATGGATCTGCAGGCCAGCATTCCGCGTTGTCATGGAATAAAACATGCTGTTCATCCACATACCACTAAAGCTGTAATCTTTGAATAAATAATCTTTCTCAAGGAAAAAGATCGCTAATGTACCGCCGACAAAGAGGATCACGAAAGCCAAAACAGCAATTTTTGTGAATAAAGAAAAGCGAAACGGCAAGCGGCGGCGTTGTTTTTTCATTTTAAAAAGGACCCATTCCCGAAAGTCCATGATCACTGGAAATCCGATCCCCCCGATAAAAATCAAAATCATGATACACGTCAGGAAGAAATAATCATGGGAAAACGGCAAGATGGAATTGCCCGTCACATCAAACCCTGAGTTGGTCACAGCAGAGATCGCTTGATAAAACCCATAAAAGATCGCGTCACGCCAATTGTCATAATACCCGTAAAGATGAAAATAAACAGCGAAGATCGTACCTGCTACCAACTGACAAACTAAAATGATGGTAAACGTCGTTCGAATCATCCGAACGATCCCGCTAAGCTTTGGCTGGTTCATATCTGTCATGATCAATTGGCGCTGCTTTAAACTGATTTTGCGCCGTGAAACGATCGCAAAAAAGGTCGAGATCATCATGATCCCTAAACCACCAACTTGAAAGAGGACTTCCAATAAAATGACCCCGCGGTCGTTAAATACGTCATTGATCGGGAAGGTAGTCAACCCTGTGACACTGACCGTGCTGACCGCCATAAAGAACAGATCGATAAACGCGACATGAGAGCCCGGTTCCCGAAAGAAGGGAAGTGAAAAAAGCCCCAAAGAGACCACCATCATCACGATATAATAAAAAACAATCACTTGGATTGAAGATACATTCTGGGAAATAAACGTCTTGCTCCTGCGCTGCGTCAAGCGAGCAAAGCGGGTAAAGTTCATAACAAAAACCCCTCACTAATTAAACTATCCCCAGTATACCAAAGAACCAAGTAGATTTGAAAGAAAGCAGGATAGAATTTATGTGGGGCAGAAATTGCGCAAGGAAACGTTTCTGGAGTGATTCTTTTCATTCGGGCAAAGGAGCCGCCAATCAATCCTTGTGTTTGGCAGCGATGGTCTGCCTTTGAATGATCTTCAATCATTGTAAGGATTTTTGAAAAGGTAGGCACGATTGAATGGTGTAAAGCAGTAGTCTCTTTTTTTGAGAGGCACTATCCCTTCAATCGATTTTTTAGCAAGAAAAAGGATGCGGAAGTTGTATATACATGTTAAAATAATAATGTAAGAAAAACGCTTTCTTTAATAAAGAAAGCCAGAATGGAGAGAAGTAGATGAATGCCAACCCTTATGATATCAAGTTAGTAGCTGTCGATATGGATGGAACCTTTATGCGCACGGATTATACGTATGATGTTCCCCGCTTCAAGGCCGTGTTGGCCCGCATGAAAGCAGTCGGCTGTCAGTTTGTCGTTGCCAGCGGCAATCAGTATTACCAGTTGCGGGCTCAATTTCCCGGCTATGATCACGAGCTGAGTTTTGTTGCAGAAAACGGAGCACTTGTCAAAGACAAAGAAACAGTGCTTTTTGCAGCGGACATTCCCCGAGAAACGGTTTTCGCAACCTTAGATTTATGTAAAAAATACCCCGAAGTTAAAAATGTAATGTGTGGGCTCAATAGTGCTTATTGTGAACGGGGAACGGTCAGTGATGCTTTTTTTGAATTAACAAATAAGTATTACCACAAATTGCAATGGGTCGATGACTTTGCCCAAGTAGAGGACACGATCCTGAAATTTGCCCCAACCGTTCCTGTCGAAAAAACGGCCTATTATTCGGAACTATTTCAAAAAGAACTAGCTGGTTTGCTAGTGCCAACAGGCAGTGGGCATGGTTCCGTGGATCTGATCGTGCCTAACTGCCACAAAGCATCAGGATTGGCACGCTTGGTAGAGCGATGGGGGATCACTCCTGAGCAATGTGTCGCTTTTGGCGATGGCGGCAATGATTTGGAAATGTTAGCCTATTGCCAGAGAGGCTATGCGATGGACAATGCGCCAGAAAACGTCAAAGCCGTTGCCACCGCTGTCTGTCCCTCAAATGATGAGGATGGAGTATTAGTCACATTGGATCAGCTGTTCCCGATAGTCTAGGCGTTCTTTAAGATTCTTAAAAATAGGTAAGTATTCCGATCAATTTTCACGATTTCAGAAGAAAACGCTGGCAATTTATGAGAAGATAAAAGAAATAAAAGATAACAGCGACGATCCGCACGGAACAATAGAGAGAAAAGCGCATCAATTTTTTTGAAAATCGAGACGGAAATGGGGAAGATCATGAAGAACGTGAAAATTATTTTTTTTGATGTTGATGGCACACTGATCGACATGAGCAAAAAGCAAATCTCTAAAAGAATGTTAGCCACATTAAAAGCCTTGAAGAAGCAAGGGATCCTGTTGTGCATTGCGACTGGCAGAAGTCCCATCGCGTTGCCGCAATTTGAAGGCGTGACCTTCGATGCGTTTTTGACCTTTAACGGATCGTATTGTTTTAATCAAGCAGAGGGGATCCACCAAAACCCCATTCCTAAAAAAGATGTTCACCAAATCATAGAAAATGCGACGGCGCTCAAGCGTCCAGTAGCAATCGCAACGAAGGATCGTACCGTTGCCAATGGCAAAGATGCTGATTTAGTTGAGTATTTTTCCTTTGCTCACCAAGAAGTGATCGTGGCAGAAGATTTTGAAGAGTTGATCCAACAGCAAGACATTTTCCAAGTGATGTTAGGTTCAGGGAAAGAAGACTACGCCAAAGTGATGGCAAATACTACAGAGGCGAAAATCACCGCCTGGTGGGATCGGGCAGTCGATATTATTCCAGCCAGCAGCGGGAAAGGAAGCGGCATTGCCAAAATGCTGGCTTACTATGGCTTGGATAAATCCGAAGCCATTGCCTTTGGGGATGGCAACAATGATATTGAGATGCTGGAGGCAGTCGGCTGGGGTCTAGCAATGGCCAATGCTTCGGATGAGTTAAAAGCGATCGCCGACGAAGTGATTGGTCACGTAGCCGAGGAAGGCATTTATCAATACTGCTTAGAAAACGGGTTGCTGGGTGAAGCCGTGCAGTGATGGGCAATGCGTCAGTTGCTGTTGCCCGCTAAGAACATGCGCAGCCAGGATCGCTACTGCGTGTCAGTTTGATCAAATAAAAAAACTGTTTCCGAAATGCATTAGGGAAACAGTTTTTTATTGATATAAAGTTGTTTAGCAATTTGTACGGTTTACAGCGCCTCTACTGCTTCGATCGCCTGATAGACTTTTTCGGGTGTGATCGCAGGATCAATCAAAATAAAGGTTTCTTCTTCCTTGACAGCATAGGTCAGAACCGAGGCGAAGTAATCCCGATCAAGGCGTGTCACGTGGAGATCCTTCAGCTTCATCGGCAAGTGCAAAGCTTCGTAAAACGGCCGTAATTCTTCAATCACATCAAAATCATTGGTATAGGCAAGCTGGACCCAAATGCAGTAGGCGACTTTATTGCCGTGCAAGACACTATGGGTCTCATTCAAATAAGACAAGCCGTCATGCAGCGCATGCGCACCGGACGTGCGGCCAAACTCTACTGCAAAACCGCCAACTTCGCCTGCCAAAGCAATGATCGCGTCGGTGATGCGGGCAAAGGCGGGTGTCAGCTGCCCAGCTTCTAGGTCTTTGACAGCTTGGATCGCATCGGCAATCAGCAAGTTTTTGATCAAAAGAGCGCTTTGGAAACCTAGCCGTACTAAGGCAGTCTTGTCGTCTTCTGCCATGTTGCGGACGATGGCTTCCATTTCATAATATTTGGCTAAGGTATCAGCGATCCCTGCGATAAAGTAATCAACAGGTGTGGCTAGTAAAAAACGGGTGTCGACGATCGTCATGTAGGCACCTTTTTTGGCATAGTCGATTTTACAAATCGTATGATCGGGGTAATAGGCGACGATCACCGGGGTAAAGGGCGCACAGTTGGAAACCAATGTAGGGATCACGATCAGCTCTGCGCCAAGGGTTTGGGCGGTGATTTTTGCTGTATCAGCGACCTTGCCGCCGCCGATTGCCACCACGGCATCTGCTTGCTGGATCGCTTCAGCTAAGGTTTGCGCATTTTCATAACTCGATGATCCATCGTAGCGGTAGATCGGGTAGTCAAATGAATGAGGGTAATAGTTCGAAAACACATCGAATGACTGCTCCCCAGTAATTACTGCTACCTCTTGGAACTCTCGTAAATACTCCGGCAAATCAATTAAGACCCCATCGCCCGTAATATAACGGTTTGGACCTGGACGGACTTCATTAGCTAACATCAAACAAACACTCCTTTATAATCGTCAGAATTTTCTAATCAGTGTAGCGCGAAAATGCCCTGACTGTCAATTTCCTTTTTGGGAAAAAACAGAAAACAGCCGATCTGCTGACGAGGCAGATCGGCTGTTAGTGATGAATTGTAAGGAACGTTCCCCAAAATGTTAAGCCCAGTTTTGGCGAATAAAGCCGGCTCGACCGGAGCCTTCGCTATAAGCATTGTAATGGGCTGCATTTTTTTTGTAAAAATCTTGATGATAATCTTCTGCAGGATAAAAAGGTTCTGCTGGTTCGATCTTCGTTACGATCGGACGGTCAAAGCGGCCGCTAGCTTGCAACTGCGCCTTTGATTTTTCCGCAATCGCTTTTTGTTCTTCACTATTGTAAAAAATCACTGGACGATAGGAATCACCACGGTCGGCAAACTGACCAAACGCATCCGTGGGGTCTGTCTGCTGCCAATAGATGGCAACTAATTCTTCATAAGAGATGACTTCAGGATCAAAGGTGATTTCAACTGCTTCGGTGTGACCGGTGGTACCTGTCGTTACTTGTTGGTAGGTTGGGTTAGGGACATGGCCGCCAGTAAAGCCCGAAACCACTTTGAGGATGCCTGGCTGTGAATCAAAAGGCTTCACCATGCACCAAAAACAACCACCAGCAAAAATTGCCGTATCATTCATAGGTATTCCTCCTTTGCTTCTATGGTATGCTTCTAGTAGAGAAAAACAAGAGATATGCTTAGATAACTTACTAACGAAGAAAGGAACCGCCCATGGAAAGCATGTTAATTTTACTACGGGGGAATTCTGGCAGCGGAAAAACCACTATTGCCAAAGCTGTTCAGCACGTTTTTGGGGAAGAGGCAGTGCTGATTTCACAAGATGTTTTTCGGCGAGAAATTTTTTGTGTCAAAGATACCCCTAATAATTTAGCCAGCGGTTTGATGAAAGAAGCTGTCCTATATGCGAAGGGGAAAGTGCCGATGATACTTGTTGAGGGGATTTATTCTCGTGAAAAATACCAAGACTTTCTCGACTTTCTAATGAAACTCTTTCCCCAAAAAAAGCTAGTTTATTATTTTGATCTTTCTTTCGAGGAAACGGTCAAAAGACATCAGACCCGAATGCAGCGAGACTATTTTTCCGAGGAAGCGATGCGTAAATGGTGGCTTGAGCGAGACTTGCTTTTCCCAAAAGGATCTTCAGAGGAAAGACTGATCAAAGAAGGCCTAACGATAGCAGAAACGGTCGATCAGATCATCGCAGATTATCAAGAAACAAGAAGGAGTGATTGAATATGGCGCGAATCATTGAACAAGGAACAGACCAAGAATTGGCTGCGTTAGAAACAGCATTAACAGCATACACAAAGCACCAAAAACCATTTACACAAACAGAGACCTATCAGAACTTTAGCAGTGTAATCAAAAAAGAGGGTGTGGTGATTGCTGGTGGCATTGCCTACGCCTCAATGTATCATATCGGCTATCTTGACACCCTGTGGGTCAAAGCATCCGAGCGGGGAAAAGGGTATGGCAAGCAGATCCTTACGGATCTTGAACAGCAGTTGAAAGCATTTGGCTGTGAAAACTGTCAGACGGCGACCTTTGATTTTCAAGCGCCAGATTTTTATCAGCGAATGGGTTATGACGAAATTGGGAGAATCGCCCATACGCAAAATCAGCTAACAGAAATTTTTCTAGTAAAGAAATTACATGATTGATTCCAAATTGATTCTCAAATAAACCTTTGAACAAGGAAAAAACCAATGAGAGAGAGGCACAACCAATGTTAGATAAATCAATTCCATATGCAGAAATCTGGATGAAGCGAGCGCACAAAAACACACCGATCCAGCCCCTTCAATCCGATAACTATTCGCTACGCAGCTACCAAGCAGGAGACGAAAGGCACTGGGCACGGATCGAAACATCCGTCGGAGAGTTTGACAATGAGGCCGAGGCATTGGCATATTTTGAAAGGGAATTTATGCCCGAGCAAGCACAGCTAGGACAGCGAATGTTTTTTGCCCTTGATCAATCAGGTACACCGGTCGGTACGGCTACCGCTTGGAAAAAAGCCAAGCAAGACGGCACACTGGTTCCACTAGTCCATTGGGTAGCAGTAATGCCGCAAGCCCAGCGTCAAGGGATCGCTCGCGGCTTGGTCACGCAAGTCGTTGCTGTCTTGGAGGCAGCCAACGAACCAATGTACCTTCATACGCAAACCTGGAGCCACGCAGCAATCAAGCTCTATCAGCAGCTTGGATTTGCGATCATTGCAACAGATATCAATGGGGCTGAAAATCCAGAATATCCACTGGCTTGTCAGGTATTGGCAGAAGTGGCCCAAAAAGCCAGAAACGAGTAAGAGATGCTGGCGGAAAAAAATCCGTTAACTTTTCGTAAAACTCTTGCGTAAAAGGCGGCATGTGTCGAATTTAAGTCTGTAAAAATTCTCCTTTTTCAAGTATAATACCAAAGGAGTATGAGGAAGGATGGGCGAGATGGCACAGCTTTTTTTTAAATATGGCGCAATGAATAGTGGGAAAACGATCGAGATACTGAAAGTTGCTCACAACTATGAAGAACAAGACAAACCAGTCGTGATCATGACAAGCGGATTGGACACGAGAAGTGGCGTGGGAAATGTTTCGAGTCGCATCGGCTTAGAACGAGACGCGATCCCGATTTTTGATGAAACGGATCTGTTCCATTTGATCAAAGACCTGGGTTATAAACCTTATTGTATTTTAATCGATGAAGCACAGTTCCTAAAGAAGCATCAGGTGCTGGCTTTCACCAAAATCGTGGACGAGTTAGGTATCCCTGTGATGGCCTTTGGTTTGAAAAATGATTTCCGCAATGAATTATTTGAAGGCTCAAAATACTTGCTGCTTTACGCAGATAAAATCGAAGAGATGAAAACCATCTGCTGGTTCTGTCATAAAAAAGCAACCATGAACTTGCACTATATCGACGGAAAACCCGTTTACGAGGGCGATCAAGTACAAATCGGCGGCAATGAAGCGTATTATCCAGTTTGCCGCAAGCATTACTTTCACCCGGGAATGAAAAAAGAAGGAGAATAATCAATGTACGATCAGTTACAAGCAATCGAAGACCGTTACGAAGAATTAGGCGAATTACTAAGTGATCCAGCCGTGATCTCTGACACCAAACGCTTCATGCAGCTTTCAAAAGAAGAAGCCAATACACGGGAAACGGTGGAAGTCTACCGCCGTTACAAAGAAGTCGTTGAAGGAATCAAGGATACCGAAGAAATGCTTGGGGAAAACCTTGATGCGGAAATGGCGGAGATGGCCAAAGAAGAACTCTCTGACTTGAAAAAAGAAAAAGATGTTTTAGAAGAACGCATCAAAATCTTGTTATTGCCAAAAGATCCGAATGATGACAAAAACATCATCATGGAGATCCGTGGTGCAGCAGGCGGCGATGAAGCAGCCTTATTTGCTGGCGATCTTTTCAATATGTATCAAAAATATGCGGAAAATCAAGGCTGGAAAGTCGAAGTCATGGATGCCAACGTCACTGGGATCGGCGGCTACAAAGAAGTCATCATGATGATCACTGGCGACAACGTCTTTTCAAAATTGAAATATGAGAGCGGCGCCCACCGAGTACAAAGGGTACCGTCTACCGAATCACAAGGCCGAATCCATACGTCTACGGCAACGGTCGTGGTTATGCCTGAAGCAGAAGAAGTCGAAATCGATATCGCAGACAAAGATATTCGGACCGATATTTACCATGCCTCTGGTGCCGGTGGTCAGCACGTCAACAAAACAGCTTCTGCTGTTCGTTTGACGCACTTGCCAACAGGGATCGCTGTTGCGATGCAAGATGAGCGTTCACAGCTGAAAAACCGTGAGAAAGCGATGAAAGTCTTGCGGGCACGGGTCTATGACCAAATGCAGCAAGAAGCACAAAGCGAATACGATGCAAACCGTAAATCAGCAGTGGGTACCGGCGATCGTTCTGAACGGATTCGGACCTATAACTTCCCACAAAACCGCGTAACAGATCATCGTATCGGGTTGACTATTCAAAAATTGGATCAAATTTTAGCTGGAAAACTCGATGAAATTGTTGATGCACTGATCGTTTACGATCAAACATCAAAATTAGATGAGATGCAAAATGGCTAAAACCTATCGAGAAGTCCTTTCACGGGCTTCTTCTTTTTTAGAAACGAAAGGACTGGACGGGTATGCGATCCAATACCTGTTTTTACAGCGAAAAAACTGGCAACAACTCGATTGGCTGCTGCAGATGGACCAACCCATCCTAAAGGAAGATGAGGCACAGATCGCAGCAGATCTTGAACAGTTGCTACAGCATGAACCCCCGCAATATTTACTGGGGTATGAAGAATTTTATGGGCATCGCTTAAAAGTGACTCCTGCAACCTTGATCCCGCGTCCAGAAACCGAAGAGCTGGTGGAAAAGTGTTTGGCAAAATTACCAGCAGATCAGCCACTACGAGTCGTAGACATCGGCACAGGTACTGGAGCGATCGCCATTGCCTTAAAATTGGCACGTCCCCAGTGGGCCGTAAGTGCCGTGGATCTTTCAGCAGAGGCATTAGCCGTTGCTAAAGAAAATGCGACAGCCTTAGGCGCAGAGATCCGCTTTTTCCAAGGAGATACTTTAGAACCTGTGGCAGATCAGCAATGGGATCTGATCGTTTCCAACCCGCCGTATATCAGTGCTGAAGAGTGGCCGCTGATGGATATCAGCGTACGGGAAAAAGAGCCTAAAATGGCGCTTTTTGCTCAAGAACAAGGGTTAGCGATCTATAAGCAATTAGCACAGCAAGCACCGAAGTGTTTGGCACCAAGTGGGCAAATGGCGCTGGAAATCGGCTTCCAGCAAGGACAAGCTGTTCAACAGCTTTTTGCAGCCGCTTTTCCCAACAAAGAAGTTACCGTAGTAAAAGATCTTGCGGGTCAAGATCGGATGGTGTTTGTCAGTCATCCACAAGATGTGGATAAATAAATTTTTTTTGCTACAGAAAAAGTGCAAAAACCTTATGAAATGAACAATTTGGGAATAAATGGAGTTATAAACAAGGTTATCCACACTTGACAAACGACTTATCCACAAAATGTGGATAAGAAACGAGAAAATGTTGATAAGTGTGGAAACTTCTCAAAAAAGGATGTGGATAAATTGTGGAAACAAAAATTTTTGATCAATCAAAGTTAAACGAAGCAGCAGCTATCTTAGCTGAGGGGGGATTAGTGGCGTTCCCGACGGAAACTGTCTATGGACTAGGGGCTAGCGCGCTTTTGCCAAAGGCTGTTGCGCAAGTGTATCAAGTCAAAGGACGACCTAGTGACAACCCTTTGATCGTTCATATTGCCGAGCCAGAGCAGTTGGAACCGTTTGTGGATAACAAGCATCCTTTTGCTGATAAATTGATGGAAACTTTCTGGCCTGGGCCCCTAACCTTGATCTTTTCGATCAAAAAAGACAGCTTACCTAGCATCGTTACTGGCGGCTTATCCACAGCGGCGTTTCGGATGCCCAACAACACCAAGACGTTAGCGTTGATCAAACAAGCCCAACAGCCATTGGTTGGTCCTAGCGCAAATACATCTGGTAAACCAAGCCCAACATCAGCTGCGCATGTTCAGCATGATCTGGCAGGCAAAATCGCTGGCATCTTGGACGATGGGGTGACACAGATCGGTGTCGAATCAACGGTCTTAGATTTGAGTGACCCAACGGCACCGCCGATCATCTTACGCCCTGGTGCAATCTCTAAAGAACAGCTTGAAGCAGTCTTACAAACAAAAGTCCTCGTCGATCAGCATTTAGTAACAGAAAGTGAAGCACCCAAAGCGCCAGGCATGAAATACAAGCACTATGCACCGAATACCAACGTCATGATGGTCAATGACCAAGATTGGTCGGCAGCCATGGCTTGGGCGAGAGAACAGCAGCTTAAGGTAGGTGTTTTAGCTGGACCGACGATCGCCGAGCAGGTCCGCTTCGAAGCTGCAGCCATCTATTTATTTTTTGATGACAGTGTGGAAGCTGCGACAAAAGGGCTGTTTGCGGGGTTACGGGCGTTAGATGAATCGATTGCTGAGCTAGATGTCTTATTCGCACCCACGTTTCCAGAAAGCGGCTTAGGGGCTGCTTATATGAATCGGTTGAAAAAAGCTGCAAATCAAAGTTTCTTTCAAGAAAATTAGCAAAAAACCAGAATTCATTATAGGTAGCTTATGAAGAAATGTGATACAATGCTACCATTAAGGTAAAGGGGTGTTGTAAGCATGGATTATCAAACGTTTGATCCCGAATTGTGGCAAGCGATCGAAAAAGAAACGAATCGTCAACAAAACAATTTGGAATTGATTGCGTCTGAAAATATCGTTTCAGAAGGTGTAATGGCTGCGCAAGGTAGTATTTTGACAAATAAATACGCTGAAGGTTATCCAGGTCGTCGTTACTATGGCGGCTGTGAATTTGTTGATGTGGTAGAAAACTTAGCAATTGAACGGGCGAAAAGTATTTTCGGTGCGGCATATGCCAATGTTCAACCGCATTCTGGTTCTCAAGCCAACACAGCAGCTTATTTAGCGTTGATCGAAACAGGCGATACAGTATTAGGGATGGATCTTTCCGCAGGCGGTCATTTGACCCATGGCTCACCAGTGAATTTCAGCGGCAAGACCTATAATTTTGTTAGTTATGGTGTTGATCCTGCAACAGAAGTCATTGACTACAATGTCGTTCGTATTTTGGCGCGCAAGCATCAACCGAAACTGATCGTTGCCGGTGCCAGTGCTTACTCACGTACAATCGATTTTGCGAAGTTCCGTGAAATCGCCGATGAAGTTGGCGCAAAATTGATGGTGGATATGGCGCATATCGCTGGTTTAGTAGCGGCTGGTCTTCATCCAAACCCAGTTCCTTATGCGGACATCACGACTTCTACGACCCATAAAACATTACGCGGCCCTCGAGGCGGCTTGATTTTAACAAATGATGAAGATTTAGCGAAAAAAATCAATAGTGCCGTTTTCCCTGGTATTCAAGGCGGCCCATTAGAGCACGTGATTGCAGCGAAAGCTGTTGCTTTTAAAGAAGCACAAGATGCGTCGTTCAAAGAGTACTCTGAACAAGTCATTCGCAATGCGCAAGCAATGGCGAAAGTCTTCAACCAAGCACCACAAGCTCGCTTGGTCTCTGGTGCAACAGACAATCACCTATTATTGATCGATGTGCGTGGCTTTGATTTGAACGGAAAAGAAGCAGAAGCATTGCTGGATCAAGTCAATATCACCGTCAATAAAAACTCGATTCCTTTCGAATCATTAAGTCCTTTCAAAACGAGTGGGATTCGCGTGGGGACACCAGCGATCACTAGTCGTGGCTTTAAAGAAGAAGATTGTGTCGAAGTGGCGAAATTGATCGTCAAAGTTTTAGAAAAACCAAATGATGAAGCCGTCTTGGCAGAAGTAGCGGCGCAAGTCAAAGAATTGACGGATAACTATCCACTTTACAAAAACAAATAAAATGGGACTGTGACAGAAGTTAAGGTCAGACAAGATGTCTCACGCGTTTTTCCTGCGCTCCAGCTCTTTGATCACCAAAAGTGAAAAAGGGGCTAGAATGAACGCAGAGGCGTGTTACATGCCGTCTTGTCTCCTTCCTTCTAACACAATCCTTTTTTTGAGGAAAAGCAGTATTGCCTGTGGCAGATGGTTGTAACAAGAGCCGATTTGCTTTAAAATAAGAGAAAAACCAAAGGAGATTTTTTTAAATGGGTAAATTTCAAGTAATCGATCACCCGCTGATCCAACACAAATTAACAATGATCCGCGACAAGAACTGTGGAACAAAGGTTTTCCGTGAAGTTGTTAATGAAATCGCAATGTTGATGGCGTATGAAGTGTCTCGCGACATGCCGCTTGAAGATCTAGTGATTGAAACACCAATTGAAGAATCAACACAAAAAACACTATCTGGTAAAAAGGTAGCGATCATTCCGATCCTGCGCGCAGGTCTAGGCATGGTTGATGGTATCCTTGAATTGATCCCAGCCGCAAAAGTTGGTCATATCGGGATGTACCGTGATGAAGAAACGCTAGAACCACACGAATACTTCGTAAAATTACCTGAAGATATCGATGAACGTCAATTATTTATCGTTGACCCAATGTTAGCTACGGGCGGTTCAGCGATCATGGCGATCGACGCACTGAAAAAACGCGGCGCTTCAAACATGAAATTCGTCTGCTTAGTTGCTGCACCAGAAGGCGTGAAAGCATTGCAAGATGCCCATCCAGATGTTGATATCTACACTGCAAATCTTGATGAACGCCTAAATGAACACGGCTATATCGTTCCTGGTTTGGGCGATGCCGGTGACCGTCTATTCGGTACAAAATAAATCAATACAAATAAGACAAAGGCAACTGCTTCAAGTTTTGCCTCGTCAATGATGCCATGGAAGAAGATCGACTGCCAAAACGGTTCGATCGGTTATCCATGGCTTTTTTAGCTTTTCATAAAATCAGACAATGAAAAAAGGAGAAAATCAACTGATTTTCTCCTTGCATTAAACGGGTTATAGTTTGGTTAATTGTTTGTAATTGATGATCAATACACCATTACTTTGCGAAACTAATTTCTGGTTTTCTGGGGTTTCGTTCAGCTCGACCACCGCAGAGTTTTTCAACTGCTTTGTGATGGTACCAGTTTGTTTCTTCCCATGGAACGTGAACATGACAGGAGTAGCGACCTCAAACGTTGAACCTTCTTGTGACGGGACAATTGTTGTTTCGAATTTACCAAATGTTGCCATGTAAAAACCTCCTTGATACTTCTATTATATCACAATTTTCGGAAAATTTCAGTAAGTAGATTTTTTTCAGCAGACCTCTTTACAAAACAACCGTTTTTGCATATAATTTTCTTTGTGCCATACAACGCCAGCTTAGCTCAGTTGGTAGAGCAACGCACTCGTAACGCGTAGGTCACAGGTTCGAATCCTGCAGCTGGCATTTAAATTAGCCCTAGAATCTTGTTTTATCAAGGTTCTAGGGCTTTTTTGTGCCAAGGATGTGCCAAACGCTATTTATCTTTATATAAATCATCAAATACTAGCTTTATTTTTTCGTCTTCTCGCTCTTCTAACTCTTTGATAGCATGACTGTAAGTCTCCATTGTAACAGCCAAATTTTTATGACCAAGGTGCTTCGATACTGCCATTATATTTATACCTTTGTAAATCAATACAGAGGCATGGGTATGCCTTAATCCATGAATAGTCAATGGTGTGTCAATTTTTAATTGGCGAAGTAATTCTTTCAATTTCTTGTTTACTGCATTATTCGAGATTAGACCTTCTTTTGCATTGTAGAAAACAAAATCAAACTTTGGATTGACACCTAAACCAGTAAAGAGCTGTTTCTGGGAGCTCTTAAAGTCTTTCATGATGCGGACAGTCTTTTTATCTATTGGGACCTTACGATTTGATTGCTCGTTCTTAGTCGGAGCAAATTCTTTAGTGTCCATATAATCCCATGTACGATTGACTGTGATAACACCATGGTCAAGATCAACACGATCCCATGTTAAGCCCAATAACTCGGCAAAGCGTAGTCCGGTTGCACCTGCAATAACCAACATAAATCTAGAAGCAAAACGTGAATCCAGCCTCTGGGAAGCTAGATTCATAAGTTCTTCAAACTCTTGATAATCTAGAAATTTGTCTTTTTCTTTTACTGAAGGGGCATGTCCTTTTATGACTGCCCTCTGGGTGAAATCATAGGGGATAACACCTTCGTCAACTGCATTTCTGAGGCTAGCTCTTATTTGAATGTTAAATCTCTCTACTGAAGCATCTGCGTGTTTTAGAGCAAAACTATTTAATTTTGCTTGATAAGATGTTCTCGTTAGACTTTTTAAAGTGTCGTTTGGAAAATACTTCTTGATATTCATCAAGGTGTTTTCATACTTTCTGAACGTGACATTGGATACTTTTCCTTTTTTATATACGTTCATCCATTGCTCGAAGTGATCAGATAATAAGACATCTTTAGTAGTTACTCGTAGCCCTTTGGTTAGTTTTGATTCAATATCTGCAGCGGCTGAAATAGCATCTATCTTTTTTGGAAAGCCACTTTTTCTAAGTTTCTTGTATTTTCCATCATCGTCTTTGTAAGAAATCTCATACTGCCATGAGTTACCTCGCTTTATATATCTAGCCATGATTGAATCGACTCACTTTCTTTGATACAATAGGCATAGAAAATAAACCCATTGTTTATTTCATTACACGCTCTAGCTTTGGTCGGTGGGGGCGTGTGCGTATTTCTATTTTTTTAGATATTGCTTTGAAAAATCGTTGATGTGAGTTATAATATTTATGAGTTAAGCATTAACTTCTTATATTCCGTTTGAGCCGACCTCTTGGTAGGTAACATCTTTCTGTTGATGTTATTGTTCCATGGTTTGCTCTTTTTTTATTTGTATTTTATGAAGTCGTAAATTCGAATTAATCTTCTGAGTTCTCCATTAGTGTTGAAATTATCTTTATCCAAAGTATTTCTTAAGTAATCCCCGAGTTCTTCGATGTTTTCTTTCCTGTAATGAACTAAGGAGAGGTTTTTCATTCTATCATTTCTAGGTCCTCTCAAAGCATCTTTGACTGTCATATCTTTAGGAGATTTCTTCTTTTCCAAATTGTATTTGTGAGATAAAAATTTACTGATATCATTAAATCTATCTATATTATTTTTAACAATTGGAGGTATTAATGACTCTTCAATTTGAGAAGTATATTTTCTGATAGGTAGATAGCCTGATGCTTTTAACAGTGCATAGGGTAAAGTCTCTTGAACAAATAATGTTGATTCGTAGTTACCGTCATTAAAAACAGTATCTCTAAAAATCTCGTTTGGAGTAATCAAACGATAACCATTCTTCGCTCTCTCCATCATCCCGAATCCATAATAAAATTCTATTTCAGATAACTCCTCTGAAGAAAGCTCTCTGTCTGGTAATGACAGCATCATCCGATTTTTGGGGTCGTTCGTCAGAACGATGTTATACATATCTTCTTTAACATAACGTAGCATTTTTATGGGATATTTGGCTTTATTTTGACCTAAAGTTTTATACAGAAGAGAATAATCATTAATTGCAATTTTTTTGATAGTTATTGAACGACCATTATCAAACGAAATAGTATAGGTTGAGTCGACATAAGTTTCTACCTCAGGGTCCCACACTATATAAAATAGTCGATCTTCAATTTCTTTCAATTGCTCTTGAGATAAACAAGCTTGGATATCATTTAGAATTTGTCGAATATCTTCATCACCAATAGAATATCCGATAAAAAAAATTGGGTGTTCGACAAATATTGTTAATAATTTTGCAGCAATATATTTATGTTTTTTTTCAATTAAATCATAATCTTTAGTATTAATTAAAATGGAATTCGGATCAGACATGCTTCCATGAATCTTATAAATTTCTCCTAAATCATATTTTGTATGGAATAATAACTCTTCTTGAGAAGAATAAACTTCATAGTCAAATAGATTTTCTTGCAAAGTATCGTAGTTAGTAGTAATTATACCTGCGATAGAGCTGGGTGTTATTTTTTTGAGAGCATCTATCTCATGATCTAATCCAGGAAGGAAGTTTTTGAAAGATTCTAAATAAGTAGCGATTTCGATTTTTATCGGAGGTGTACCTTTTTCTTCAATTAGATTCCAATACTTTTCTCTATTTACTTCGAACCTATCCTCGTCGTACCATACTTCATCCAGATCATCAGAAATAATATCACACAAGTAAGTCATGTAACTGTTGTATTCAGTTTCTATATTGAATTCTTTTGCAGCTTGCCTTTTTGCTTTTTGAAATCCAGTTTTATTTTGATAAGTTAAATATGCAATATATTCAAGAAGGGATAACCAAGTAGGAATATTTAAATATCTTCTTGAAAAGCCAGATCCAAGAAAAAGAAAGGGCATTGAATCAGCTTTACTTAAAAAAGGAGATAAAAATTTATCCATATAATAACTTCCTCTCAGTGCACATAGCACGTTTTTGTATTAATTTTTTTCGTTGCATAAATTCTCCATTGTATTAAGGAATGAAGTTTTAACTAGTGATTCAATATATGTTCTGCTATTTTGTGAGTGAACACATTTCCACCGATTGGGATTGGAAATTTAGAAAGGGCATTCTTGACTAAGACTCATCAACTCCATTTGGATGAATCTATTAAATTATATTCTAAATCGGAAATTAGCTATTACTTTGGTCGGTGGGGCGTGTTTTTTTAATTTTGCTTTAAAGATGGTGTTTTTCTATGCCAGTCTTTTGGGAAACCTAAGCTATTTAAAATAGTATTAACCTTGATAGTATTTAATCTATTGTCTAGCGTGATTATCCGTTTCCTTATAGTATTGTGCAATTGAGCATATTGAGTTTTGCTGAGAAAACACTGCAAGCTAATAAAAACATTGTAAACATCGTTTCTTTTTGAGTTTCTACTAATTCCATAAATAGAATGTAGATCAGGATAAAATTTAACATCAGCTTTGCACTTAGAATCTAGTAATTTGTTATTGTGAGCACAAATATTACGAACTTGTCTTATGTTTTCTGTAAAAGAAATCATTGTTTCTGGAGTAAATGGAGTAGTCATAGAAATGTTGTCTGATACGAAACTACAGCTATTCTTTGCTATATTATTTTGTACTGATACTGGTAAATTTTTTATCAATGCATTCATTTCACCAAAGTCAAGATAGTCTATAAGTACCCATATTGGAACATCGTTATGTTTTTTTACATGATGTTTTATAGAATTATTATTTTTACTATTCTTATTATTATTTATAATTTTAGTTAGTCTCGATATTAACCATCCAAGTTCTAATGTTTTTGAGTTATCATAACAATTAATATCGAGATATGCATATGGTTTATTATTATAAACTTCGGAAAATCGATAGGCTAAAATACTTTTAATATGGTTTTCTGCCTCAGTGATAGCACGGAAAAGAGTATACTTAATCTCTTTGTCAAAATAGTAAAGATGGGTTATTTCGTCAAAGGTAGCACCAGGTATATAAGTATTTTGACCATTCATGAAGTATTTACTATATCCATTAATTATGTTGTAGTAATTATTTGTAAGTAGGTATTGCTTGGCTCGTTTGTAATTAGGTACAATAAGTCCGCGGCTATTAAGAATTGCTATTTGACCATGTAAGTATTCAAAATTTTTCAACAAAAAAACCTCCATCCTAATAGAATGAAGGTTTTCGCGTTGGTCCCCGTGGAGATTCCAACACTGATCTCTTAAGTTCATTCTATAGGTTTCTATATCACAAATCAACTAATATACAAAAATATGTGTAAAAATTTTTTCTGTTTATTTCAGTTCACGCTCTCACTCTGATCGGTGGGATGTTTTTTATTTTATTAACCTTTTTCGTTGCAGTTTTAGTTCATCAAGAATAGATAGTGATTCCGCTTGCTGTTCAATCAAGACCCTCCGTGGCTTGCTGCCTTCAGAAGGACCGACAACCCCTTGAACTTCAAGTTCATCGACTAATTGTGCAGCCCGGTTATAGCTGATTCGAAACCTACGCTGTATGAGTGAAACGCTGGCGGTTTGCATTTCTACCACAATTTCTTTTGCTTCTTCAAAAAGCTCATCTAACGGTTTTGTATTGGTAGTAGATTGAGAATTGTTTGCAAAATTATTTGGTAATTCAGACTCTGTTACAGCTATATTTTCCTCTGAAAGAGTAACTAATATTGATCCAATTCTTTTATCAATTAAATTTTCTGAGATGATTTGTTCTAAGTTCATTCTATTCCAGAGTGTAACATTTGCTTTGAAGGCTAGTTCGGTTGCACTTGTTGTAAACGAACTGTTTGTTATGACAATTGCTTTATCTAAGTTGAAGAATTCTTTACCTGAAATAACTTCTTGAACAGCTTTGTTCCCAACTGATGAAGAGTATTTCTTGCATTGAATACCAAATTTCTCTCCATCTTTCTTTGCGAAAATATCTATGCCTTGATCACCACTACCCTTTGAAACTGAAACTTCCTCAAATCCGACTAAATGAAGAATTTTAGCAATTTCATTTTCAAATTCGAGGCCGGTAGATTGATCTAGAATCTCCATCTCATTTTTTATCAGTATTTTTTTAAGCTGCTTTTCTTCTTCAATTATAACTTTAATTTTTTTTAGCGAATTATCAATGGCAACTGAAATTTCAGATAACGATTCTTTTGCCTCACGCTCAAGAGTCGCTATTTCTTCTTCCAAAGAATGTTGATAGTTCACAAGTTCATTTATATATTTTTTGTGCTCAAAAAGCTCGTTTTCTTTAATTGTGTCATTCCCAATTGAGGTGCTGTTTAGTTGTCTCTTTTTAAATGGCCACATTCAAATACCTCCAATCATGTTTATTTTAAGATGTTTTTATTCGCTGATTTGTACAGTGTCCTGTCGGTTAAAGAATATTTTTTTGAATTGTGTTCCATCTGAATATCTATAATTGCTTACTAGACTAAAAGCATACTGAGGAGTGCAATTCTTAACGTAGACCAAGTGTTCTACTAATCTGTTTTGAAGAGCAGCTTTACTCAGATAGAAATAATTACAAACTGAACGATAGCATTTGAATTTATTAATTGCGTAGGCCAATGCTTCATCGTTAGCCATTAGAATACTAGCTGTAACGTTAGCCCGATATTCACGTGGTAGATCTTCAGGTAGATATCCCTCGTCTGTAACCATATCTGATAGTGACATACCATCTTCTAATGTTATCAAATCAAAGAAGTAATGAGCCACCTCATGCATAGTTGTGAACCATTTTCTTTCATACATAGTGTTCTTATTTATAGTGATAAGAACTTCCCCATATATCTTAGCTATTGATCCAATTATTAATTCTGTTAGATGCTCCTCAAATTCAATTTCTAAAAAATCAACATCTTCTATGTTTTGCATGTACTTCTTCACGTGCATACACTTTACTCTATAGATTGGCAAGTCAGTATAGAAACTAACTTCATTTGCTAAATTATTTGCAAATTCTGATGCCTCAAAGTAAATATCTTCATCAACATAATACACTGCCCATCACCTACTTTTTATTTCTACGTGCTTTCTTCTCCAAAGCTTTTTGAATTAAAAATTCAGAATAGTTTTTTAGCTCTTCCTCGATCTCTTCCACTGTATCCGGATCCATGTTGGCTGTGTTTATTCGAAAAAGGGCAGCAACGTCGTCTTTTTTGTCTTTTTCCAAAGTTGGATTGTCTGTTCTGCCTAGAAGATAATCCGTAGATACACCAAAATAGTCAGCTAGTTCTTGCAGTTTTTTTGCACTCGGATTTGTTGTTCTTAATCTGTACAATGTGTTTTTGGAATATCCCATCTTTTCTTCGACATCATTTATAGATTGACCTTGTTTTTTAGCTAATAATTTTAATCGTTCAAATAGCGTCATATCAATATTCTCCTTAACGCTACATAAATAAATTAAAATATACGCATAAAATAACTTTACAAAATTACGCATATGTTTTAATATAGTTCATGTAAGCAAATTCGTTAGCAAAATAGAGGCAACTAAAAAGACCTAATCACCGTTCCCCAACGTAAAAATAGGTTTAAAGTGCTTATTTAGCTATGTTTAGATTTTAAAACATTTGCATAAAAATGTCAACGTGAATTAAAACAGCTAACGAATTTGCTAACAATTTAATCTACAAGGAGGTTTGAGAAATGCCTGATACAACAGATTTGCGTAAAAAGATTTTGGTTTTCAAAGAGAGAGAGAAACTTTCATATCAAACTATGGCTAATCTGATTCAAGAGAATAAATCAGAAGTATATCAAGCTGTGATAGGAACGCGTACCAATCCAAAATCAAATATCATTATTTCTAAGCTGCTACAAGCATATGGACTTTGATAGGAGGCGATCAGCATGCAGCAATTAGAAGCAGAGATTCTAGTTAAAATTCCAGTTCCTGAAGAAATGGTTCTAGTGAATAAAATTCGTTTGAAGGAACTCGAAGAAAACGAGTTTGCAGGAAAAATCTTTACTATGAAGGATTTTGCTGAACGAAGCAATCGATCGAGTAAATGGTTAAAGGATAACATCTTGAACAATCCTCAATTAGTAAAGAAATTAAATATAGAAAATGGCGGTTTCGTTTACTATCCACAATCTCAAAGTGATCGTTGGTTGTTCAACGCCAAAGGGCTCATCAAATTTATCGATGAAGAACTTGGAAAGTATCTGTGTGGGATTAAATGAAATACAACTTCGATCAAGAATTTTTGGTTGATACCATAGCCAAAAAGAAAGTTCACAACCTGCATGATACACAATCGCAAAAGCTTACAGTACGATTCTCAACGAGATTTCTTACTCGTAGAACTTAAAAGATATCAAAAATTACTTTTTTATGTCGGTTGAATCGGCAAAGGATATGAGGCGAGAGGAATGGAAGAAAAGATGAAAATAGATATTTTGAACGAGAAACAATATACCTGCTTAATAGTTGAAACAGAAGATTGTAAAAAATAGCAGAAGTTACATTGACGGATGCAACTTCTGCTGAAGTCTACAGTATTCGTTTAACACCGAGAAATAGAGTTAACCTTTTGGAGGGTGAGGATCATTTCCGTAGCTATCTTTAGCACGAATTTTACCATCAACACCATGAATAATAACTTCTGATTTTTGATTTATAGCAATATCTTTAGCGCGTTGCTGAGCTTCCTTTTGTGTAGAATGTATACTCGTCGCTTTTGAGTTGCCTTCACCTTTGACATTCCAAGTCCCGTCAGAGTTTCTAGTGACGTGTTGGTTTTTACCCATAAAACACACCCCCTTATCAATTATTTCAGCCGACCACTGACTGATAAGGAAATTATACAACAGAAAGGAAATTAAAAAATGACAAATTTAGTAATTATGAAAGATCAGCAAGCAGTAACAAGTAGTTTACAAGTTGCAGAAGTCTTCGGAAAGAAACATCAGCACGTATTAAGAGACCTGTTGAATTTAAAAGAGGGTGTCCAAAATTGGACAGACTTATTTTTTGAAGATAATTACGTCCATCCGCAAAATAAACAAACTTATCCGCAAATTATCATGAATCGAGACGGCTTCACATTGCTGGCTATGGGATTCACAGGGAAGTCTGCATTGCAATTCAAGCTTAAATACATTGAAGCATTCAACCAAATGGAAAAAATACTAAAAGCCCCAATAGATAATACAGAATTGCTATTAGAAACAGCTCTGAAACACCAGCGTAGTCTAGTGGTAGTTAATGAACGTCTAGATCAACTCGAAACAGAAACAACGATTAATTCGAGCCAACGTCGAAAGATAAGTGGAGCCGTAACTGCTACTGTAGTAAAAGTATTGGGTGGTAAAAAATCAAATGCTTATCATGATTCAAGTATTCGACCTACTGCATTCAGTCAGTGTTATCGAGAAGTGCGGGAACTGTATGACGTTGCATCTTATATGGATATTCCAAAGATCAAATATGAAGAAGCTTTGTCTATTATTCCTAAGTGGAAACCAAGATTTGAATTACGGGCTAGGATCGATCATGCGAATGGATTAGGAAGTATTTGGGAGGAGTCATAATGAGAAAAATCTATTGGCTAAGACGCACTGCGTTTCTATTGACAGTATTCGCTATGGGGACGTTGATCGCCGGAGAACTGCCTAACTGGTTAAAAATTATGTATCCAACAGCCGTGATGATTTGGCTGATTGCATATGATGATGCGATCTTTGAGCACCGTTCTCGGAGGTGGAAAGAAAATGACTAAATTAGAAATTTTAGACTTATTTTACCGGACGATTGATTGGAAGGAATGTTATTACGAAGCGGAAGCATTGATGGAGGTTAGGACCAACTAAAGGAAGGTGAGACTGATGAAGAATCGGAAATGGACAGACCAAGAGATCCTTTTGTTAAAAAATAAAGTGACATTCAATGAACAAGGACTGACAAATAATGCTTTAGAACTTTCTATTTTGTTCGGAAGAGAAGTTGGTGCAATCTATCGTAGAGTATACAGACTTAGAAAAGAAGGAGAATTACCTGATATTTACTATGACGATCCGATTTACCCTTTTAGAAAGAACTATACAAGTCGTGAGGATAGATTCATTGCGAATGCGTTTAAATCAGGGACTCCTGTCAGAGGGATTGCAGAGGTGTTAGACAGAAGTGAAGGATCCGTCTACGCCAGAATCGTTAAATTGCGCGATCTAAAAATTATTGACTATCGGCGCAAGAATTGGTCGGAGAATGAGTGTAAGTTACTAGTAGCCCACAGCAAATTTGATCAATTTGGTTATCTTGCAAATGTAAATGAGCTGATGCGTTTAACCGGTAGATCAAGATGTGCAGTTTTCAAAAAAATTGAACTGATGAGAAAAACTGGGGAAATTCAAGTTTTACCTGATCGATCACATACTAATCAAGCATCAAGAGCTATTTCTAACTACTATTATCAACTACATGTATGTACAAAAAAAGAGCCTACACCAGTTCCCGCTAGTGTAGACCAAATGTAAACATTATTAGTTAAGGAGATTATACTATGAATTCATTTGACAGTCTAGGGGCAAGGCAATTGTCACCAGATGAAAATGACCCTATTGCATTTGATTGGAAAGGTGATCCCCTGTTTACAGGGGAAATGGTTTATTCCATTGATGATCAATTTGTACATGAAGATGACTTACTGCGCTATACACAAGAAAAATTAGGAAAGCCGGTGCCGTTATGACTACAGAAAAATGTACGATCCAGCAGAAATTGATCCAGATCCAATCAGAATTAAAAGTGCCAAAAAACAATTTTAGTGAATACGGTGGCTATAACTTCCGGAATGCCGAAGATATTTTGAAAGCTGTCAAAAAGCATAATCTGGAACACGGGCTTTTATTGACCCTCACAGACGTCCCTTTATTTATTGAAGGTCGCTTTTATATCCGATCGACCGCAACCCTTAGCGATGGGGAAGAAGCCATCTGCATTGATGCTTATGCCCGAGAAGCAGAGTCAAAATCCAAAATGGATGATAGTCAACTCACTGGTTCTGCTTCTTCTTATGCGCGTAAATACGCCTTACAAGGGCTTTACCTTGTGGATGATGGAATCGATCCAGATTCGTTAAACAAGGACGAAGAAGAACCGGAGAAGTCCGAACAAGAAGTATTCTTCGATTACTTTAAGCATTATGCCAACGGCGTTGCAAAATTGACCAATAGGCCGTATGAAGAAATAGAGGCAAATGTCTTAGGTGTCAATACCTTTGCCCGATTAGATGATGTGACCCCTGACATGTATGCACAGGTAATCGGCACTGTCAAAGCAATGGGCAAAAGAGCTGAATTGCAGTTAAAAGAGAATGTAACAGCTGCAAAAGTGACTGAGAAACCAACTTCGGCACCACAAACGACAAACTTTACATGGGGGAAATGATAAATGAATGAATTAATCAAATCTGATACAAAGATTCAGATTGATTTCAAACCAAGTGCGATTGAAATCAAAAATGAAGCTGAGTTAACTGAACTCGTTACTAATACTGTTAAACATTACAAAAGCCTTGTTTTTTCCGAGGGAGATATCGAAGGTGCAAAACAGGCACAAAAATCTTTGACAGACAAAATCAAGCTTCTTGAAACAAAACGCAAAGAAATAAAGAGCAAATACTCAGCGCCCTTAGAATCTTTTGAAAAGAAAATTAAGGGATATGTCAACCAAATGGGAGAAGCCAAAGAGGGCATTTCCGAAAGTCTCAAAAAATTCGAATCAACGGAACGAGATGCACGGCTTGAAAAGGTGCAAGCAAAAATCAATGAATTGTGTGCCATTGTTGGAGTTGATCCAAGTGATATTCAAATCCTTGATAAATGGACAAATAAAGGAGCTTTTACAACAACTAAAGGCGAGCTGAAAAAAGCAATAATCGAAGAAATTACAGGGATAATCAACGGAATTGTTGAGAAGCGCCAACAAGCAGCTGTCAATAAGCGAATTGTAGAAGGATATGCGAAAGCAGCTCATTTAGATCCTGTTTCATGGATAATTCTCCTTGATCAGGGACTTACTGTTGATGACATCATGTCGAAAATTGACCAAGTGGTCGCAGAACAAAAAGCTCGTCTTACCAAAGCAGAAGAAGTCGTTCAAGTAGTCAAACAAAAAGAGCACGTTCCCGCGGTGCCAATTGATCAGGAAACAGGTGAAATCCAAATTGAAGAAAAAGAAACTTCGAGTACCGAAAAGGTCGTAACTTTAAAACTAAAAGGAACCGACGATCAATTCTTTTTGTTAAATAAAACAATTGTCAAATTAGGAATTGAAGTCGTCAATGTGAGCGAATAATGCTAGGCAAGGTCATTTATCACGAAGGTAATCGATTAATGATTGAGTTTGAAGAGGAAATCAACCCAGAGTTTTTGAAGTTACTTGCACGAGACAAAGAAAATCTGACGGATGTGAAGTTGATTGATAATGAGCCAAAGTCTGCAAAACAAAACGCTTTGGCTCATGCATTGATCAAAGATATCTCAAAGCATCAGGAATTGCCATTACACAAGGCAAAACAAATGATGAAAGACTTGTACAAAGAAGGTCAGGGCATTGAATTTAGCCATGCCGAAGCATCTATGACGGAAATGAACACTTGGGTCGAGTTCCTGATTGAACATGTCCTAAGCGAAGGGATTTCTCTTCCTAAACGATATAGCTATTTATTAGAGTATGAGAAATTCTTTTATTATTGCTGCAAGTACCGCAGGTGCTGCATATGTGGGAAGCCACATGCTCAGATTCACCACGTGAAAGCAGTGGGGAAACGAAACAGGAATAAGGTCGATCACCGGTTGTTTCCTTTCGCAAGCTTGTGCTGGGTGCATCACAACATCGCTCATACGATTGGAGAGAACCAATTACTAAATGATTTTGTGATTACTCCAGTTTACCTAGATAAAGAAACATTGATCAAGATTGGGATAATGTCCAACGCTCAAATTATCAGTTTTGATCAAAAATATGAAGATGAAGAATTATTTAAGAAAGTACTTAAGGAGTGATTGTGTGACAAGCCATAGAGGATATTTTGCCGTCATTCCATCTAACGTTCGTTATGATCAGCGGTTAAAAGCCAATACGAAGCTACTTTACGGTGAAATAACAGCTTTGTGTAATGAAAAAGGATTCTGTTGGGCAACGAATGAGTACTTTGCTGATCTATATGGGGTTAGCAAAGAAACAATCAGTAGGTGGATCAGTCAATTAATAAAGTTTGGGTATCTGAATAGGGAGATAGTTTTTAAAGATGGTACAAGAGAAATAAGCCATAGATATCTACGAATAAATCACCCCCCTATTGACGAAAATATCAATAGGTACCCTCAAAAAGATCAAGACCCTATTGATCAAAATGTCAATACCCCTATTGACGAAAAAGTCAAAGATAATAATACATCTATTAATAATACATTTAATAATACAAATAAAGAAGAAGTTGAAACTTCTCCTGTGAAGTATTCTACCGAACACTTCACGCTTGCTTCGAAGCTTAAAAATAATTTGATTAATGATTTTCCAAAAGAAATGAAAAAAGCCAACTTGGAAAAATGGGCAGATGTTATCCGCCTTATGGAGGAAAAGGATGATCGTACTATCAAACAAATTGAGTATGTGATCAATTGGCTTCCTTCAAGTGAGTTTTGGTTTGGCAATATCAGAAGCGCTAAAAAGCTGAGAGAAAAATTTGACAGTCTCAAGTTTGAGATAAAAAAAGAAACAAGTAACCAAAAGCGAATGAATAAAGCTTTTATTCGAGAAGAAACATTGCCTGAAAGGTTTGTTAATTCTGAACCGGAGCCTGAAATTGCCCCAGAACGCCAAGCGGAAATAAATGCTAAGGTCCAAGCTTATCTAAACAAAAAGGGAGGCGGTTAGATGGATAAAGAAAAAAGTCTTGAAAAAAAGATTCGCCGGCAGCGGATGGTGTACCTTGCAGAAAAAGTCGATCTCGAAAAAGACCTGGAGGCCAAAAAGGAATGGGAAAAGCTTCGGGAGGATCTCTATGAAGGTGTAAATCCTGAAAAACGTTTAGTTGAGGTTCTCTATAAAGGGGATGTCATTTTTACAGGGAATAAGAAAACCGTTAGTGAGAAATGTAAGAAGTCCAAAGTCACTATTAAAAATTTAATCCAAAGCGGGTCCCCTGATAAACAAGGAAGAATATACCGGTGGAAGGAGTAACCTTCAAGGTGTCCCACCATTTCACAGGAGGTGTCCCACCTATTGGCTACGAAGAAAAAAAGACCCAGATACGCTATGGATGATGCAACCATCGAAAAGTTTCAGTGGTTGTGTGTGCAGCATCAAAAGCGGTCGGGCAAGAAATTATATCCCAAAGATACATTGAAAGAGTTGATCGACCACGAATATGAAATTCGAAAGAGTTTTGGCTAAAGGTGGAAATTAATACCTGCTAAATTTGATTTCGAAACAATATATAGTAGGCGAAAATACGTTCCCGCAATATATTGTGCATAACTTTGTGGATATGTGCATAACTTAAATTTGGAGGAAATAACATGGATGTATTAGTTGAATTAGTAGAAAAGTGGGCAAAAAAATAGGGGGCTTGATCAGGCAGAATCTAGCAAACAAATGCTGAAAGTTGTCGAAGAAATTGGTGAAGTTGCGGCTGCATTAGCTAGAAAAGACCAAGATGCATTACGTGATGGCATCGGAGATGTTTCAGTGACCATAATTATTTTAGCTTTGCAAAACGACATGGATTTATACGAGTGCTTGAATTTCGCTTACGACGAAATCAAAGGACGGACTGGAAAGATGGTCAATGGTGTTTTCGTTAAGTCCAGTGACCTGAAATAATTCAGGAAGCGGAAGAGAAAGGTAATCAAAAAAGGAGGATTATTATGGATAAATTATTTATACCAGTTGAAATAACAAATATGGAAGAATTAAAAAAACTGATCAATCGGGCCGGATACCAAATTGATCAGTTAAAAGATACTTTAGAGAAAATCGAAAAATTTAAAGCCCAAGCTGTTTTTTTGTCCAAAGACCAGCAGCTTTAGACTTCATAGAGTTCCAAGAATCAAAACTTGAGTTTTCTTTTATGAAAGAATCTAATTCATTTTCGTCAATTGATTCCATGTTAGAAAAATCAAAACCTGACTTTTCAACAAATTCATCAATGTTAGAAAAGTTAGTATAAGACTGCATAAAACCATCATGAAATAATTCGTTAAAAGGAACAGAATGACTACCATTAACAGAATCTGCTTTCTTTTCTAAATTTTTGAGGTTTCTTTGCAGTTCTTTTAAACCTTTAATTTTAACACCCATGTATATTTCTCCTTTCATTATAGATTTGAATAATACATTGGCAGACGCATTATTCAATTTCAATTGTATACGATATATACGGGGAACGCAATACGAACAACACTATATGTAGTGGGAGGTATGGGCATGTGGAAAAAAATAGAAATCGAAATGAAAAAAGCAAACCTTAATCAACAGCAACTTGCTAAAAAAATTGGCATTCATTCAGGTACAATATCTGATTTGAAAAAAGGACGAATAAAGAAACCAAGCTTTGAGCTTATCAAAAAAATTGCAGATGCTTTAGATGTTAGTATGGACAGGTTTAGATAGGTTTCCATTAACGGAAGAGATAACGGAATGGGTGAGATTTATGAAACATGTTTGGATTTTGATTTCTACACCAACAGGAGACGATCCAAGTCCCGCCATTTTTTCTAGCAGAAAAAAAGTTGAAAAGGCTTTTTGGGATCAAGTTAAATATGACCAAAGAGCAGGACTCAAAACAGAGACCACGGCAGATAATCAGAATTTGTCATGTGTATCTACAATCGAAAAAACAGGGGATCAAATGGTTCATGATGTTAAAAGGGTTAAAGTATATTAGCGACAGAGATTATGGAATAGGAGGAAGTTACAGATGAATATATCTGAAATGATGCGTTTGTCAAAGCAATTAGATAACCTTATGGGAAATAACTATCGAAAAGGTAGAGTTATCAGATGTTCTAAGTGTAATCTTGTTGGCCGAATGCGAAAGGTAGAAGATTCATATGTTTGCATTCAATGTTTTAAAAAAGATAATAGATAATTCCACTATCCACCAATATAACGGAAAAAGAACTTATGTTTATATAGGTTCTTAATATGGCGGATAAAATTTGAGTTTAGACTTGATAATTTTTTCTTTGTAATTTTTTGATTTTCTAAGTTTAAATTTGTTGTCTAAGGACCATTCAATACCCCGAGCGTCTGTAAAAAATAATACAACTACTTCATGTTTACCACCCATTGAATGACCACGGTCTTGCATTAGAGTCTTGGTTTCCGAAGGGTAACATAATTCTAAGAACCTTATATCATTATAAGTTTCAAGCTGTTTTTCAAGAGAAGGGCCTGATTGATTCAAAACTGTAATGACAAAAACATTATGTATAGGTAGTTTCGATTCATTATGAACTTTCACAAGAAGACCCTCTTTACCAGATTTGCTTGAAGCATATATTTTAGATGCTTGATCTTTTAATAAAAGTACTCTTCTTTCTCTTAGTTCCTTTGCCGAGAAGTAGAGTGCGAAAATAACAGATCCTAGCGTACCTATAGCCGTAATTGAGTTAAGAATGATTTGATACGTGTCAGAGAAAAAAAAGTTCATCAGGATCACCTCATTTATATGATATTTTTATAATACCATATTAAAGGAAGCAAAATAGTAATTTTATATAAGTGTGCAATTCCGCAATCGTCAGCGATAAAGGAATAACCATAAAAAAACCAGTACCATTGGAGCAGAGGTACTGGAAAGGCTACGTTTAAAATTGATTGGGCCTCAATACTTATGATTAGGAGTGTGCCTTTTTTAAAATATTACTTTAATTAATCTTTTTGAGCAAATAAAAAGCCAACAACCAATCGATTGCTGGCAATGCCATTAAACTTGAAAGGGTTAGTTAAAAGAATATAAAGGCATTATAAATATTCTAAAGCAAAAGTTGGAGGTAAGTCAAGACCTGCTAGGAGTCTTCTTTGCGAACAATATGAATACCGTTATCAGAAAGTTGTTCGCTAATACTATGGAATAATCTAAAATTGAATTCCATATCAAGACAACGGAAGAACTCGTCTTGATATTCACTAATAATATCGGACGCGATTTTTAAGAAGTCGTTTGGATCGTCTGTCAGTTCAAGCTCTACTGGAAGACACTCCAAATCATTTAAAACGTATTCCATAGAAGATTTCATAGCAGCACGTGCATCAAAAGTAATTTTCATACGATCGCCTCCTATGGCGATTATATCATGGACGGAGGGATAAGATGAACAGAAATTATGTCACTAGAAACCTTAGTGATCTTGTGCGTAAGAAACTGACCAATAACTGCAACTTTTGGGCAGAAGAAGTTGAATTGGATTTCGGAAAAGCAAGAATAGATTTTGTGGGATTCAAGCCGTTTAACATCATGCAAAACGGAATGAACGCGGCGGCCATTGACAAAGGTACGTTCAGCTTCTACGAAGTGAAGTCTTGTATGGCCGATTTCAATTCGGGTCACGGAAAAACATTTCTAGGTGATGAAAATTATCTAGTATGCGAAAGAAGTTTGGCAGAAGAACTATACCAAAAGGGTTTATTACCAAGTAGTGTAAAAGTGTTAGTTCCGAACAAATCCGAAACGGGATTGATTGTGGCTTTCGATACTTCGAACAGTTTTGGAACGTGGTCAAGGCGGACGAAATCATCGAGTGAGCTATTGTGGAACATGATCAATGCTAGGATTAGTAACAAAGTAGAATTGGTCGTCAGCGATAACGGAATAGAGGATTGATTTTTAAAAAGGAATGAAATCAAAAATTTCTGAAAAATGAACTTAAAAGCATACCAGCAAGAATACCCAATAAAAATATAATAATGTTTTTCAGTTTTTTATTTTTCATCCAATCGCCTCCTATGGCGATTAAATCATGGATGGAGGGATAAGATGTTCGGATTAAAAAAGAAGAAAAAAGAATATGATTTAGCAGATCAAATTCCGGTTGATAATCTGAAAAAATATGTGGTCCAAGGATACGAGAAAGAGAAGTCTTTGGAATTAAAAATTGAAAAGAAAGATTCTGAAATTGAAAAACTTCAAAATGATCTGCAGCAATTTGAGGCATTGAAAGTCGTACTGGAGAACAAAGAGAAAACAATTGCGGATTTGAATGGGAGGCTATACAGTATCGATCGTTATAAATTACGGATAGAAGATCTAGAATCAAAAAATAATACGCTGAGGATCGAAAAAAAGCAGTTAGCTGATGAAGTAAACGAGCTGAAAAGACAAGAAAAGCTAATCACTGAAAAAATATCGGATCAGGTTTCTAAAGAAATTTCGGCTGCAATTAAATTGAATCTGAAAAAGAAGGTCTTGGGAATCAAGGGGAATCTTAGCAAAGGGCAGGTCATTAATTTGATTGATACAATCCACCAGATTGAACAGGAGGGATAATGTGATATTCAAATTATTTGACATGGCACAGGTCTGGCTAGTATGCCGATTTGTTCAATCACGGTTGAAAGTTAATCAATATACAGTACTAGCTCTTGTATCTATAATGCTAACGATCGCAAGCTTGAGTTGGCTATCCTTGTATATTTAAAGTACTCAATTAATCAGTTGATCTATTCTAATCAGCTGTTATCTTTTCTATAATTGAGCTAGACGCTGTGGACCAGTATGTTATCCACCAGATTCCACTGGAATACTGTTTTGTATAGGCTCTGGCCACAGCTCTTTGTCTAATTGGTAATAAGTTTGTTAGCGCATGACATACGTTCGTGACGCTTGATTGATCACAAGGTTACATAGGCAAAGAGTAAGTGGAACACAGCGTAATTTTAAAATAAGTAGGAGTGGTGATCTTATGCTATATGTTGGAATTGATGTCGCAAAGAATAAACACGATTTGGCGGTAATTGATACTGCAGGAACGATCTTCATTCGTCATCTTCAGATTAAAAATAATCGTGAAGGTTTTACAAAGCTTCAGATGACGCTAGCTAATCTACAAGAAACAACAGGTGAAGAGATTCAGGTTGCGCTAGAAGATACCGGTCATTATTGTTTTAATCTTTTGCATTTTCTTCGGACACAGGGCTATCCAACATTCAGCTATAATCCATTCTTAATTAAAGAGTTTGCGAAAAATCAAAGTTTACGAAAAACAAAGACGGACAAGAAGGATGCAATGACAATTGCTCGTAAACTAAGGGAAGATTTGGATAAGCAAATTTTTGATACCCAATCAAACATGATTGAACTGAAATACGCAACACGTCATGTTGCTCGAATTAAAGATGATTGCACTAGAAAGAAAATTAATTACACGCGCATTTTGGATATTTTATTTCCTGAACTAGCCGTATTTTTAGGGGCTTCTGCTGCTAAACACCAAGTATATGTGTATGAGCTATTAAGAGAATATCCATCTACTAAAAAAATGGGTAATGCCCACTTAACTAAGTTAACCAACCTTATATCAAAATATTCAAGAGGAAGGTTAGGCAAAGAACAGGCTGTGGAACTTAGACGCTTGGCTCAAACGTCAATTGGTCAGGAATCACCAGCACTAGAGTTTGAACTGATTCAAACTATTGAAGCTATTCAGTACTTTACAAAAATGCGTTCAAAAGCCGAAGAAGAAGTAACACGTTTAATGAGTGAAATTGATTCCCCTATTATAACGATACCAGGCATTGGGACCGGATTAGGGAGTGTCATTCTAGCCGAGATTCGTGACATTAAAAATTTTCGATCGCCGAATCAATTACTTGCTTATGCCGGTGCAGAGCCGTCAATATCCACTTCAGGCATGAATCAATTAGAGTCTGGGAAAATGGTTAAGCGTGGATCTTCACATCTACGTTGGGCATTGTATGAAGGAGCGAGGTTAATGTCAATATGGTCACCGTCTATGCGTGTCTACTTTGGGAAAAAATTAGACGAGGGTAAGCACTACAATGTTGCACTCAGCCACGTAGTGAGGAAATTGGTACGAATTCTTTTCCAACTATTAAGAAGTAACGAAGATTATGACGAACAGAAAATGGTTGTCAATTAACTATTTTTAAAATTACCTATTAATGTAGCTTATTTGACATGCTTACATTTATAAGGGATTTACGTTATTTAAAAAAATGAATTCGTGGTTGACTCAATATAGTTTGTCTATACAATTGTAGACCAACAGGAACAAATTGAACAGTTACATGAACAACTGCAGGATGAGCAAATTAAGTACAAGATTATTATCAATGATCCTCTAGTACGAGATGCTATGGAAGCAGGGGGGATAAATGATGGACTTTGCAGTGTTAGTAGCCGTGGCACTTTTTGCGGCAGTATTCGCAAGTGTAATTTTCGGTAAAGAATTAGATGAAAAGGAGAAGCAAGCCATTGCCAAAGAAAAAATCGAAAGTAAAAAAGAAGAAGCGTAAGTTGCTAGAAAAAGCCAAGGCGAACGGAACCATAAATAAAAAATCTCTTGGTAAGACATTGAAGAGTTTGATCATTGATGAAGAACATCAACATGGCTCACATTTTGATAAATAAAAAAAGCCACTACCTTTTGGGTAAGTGACCTGTGACAAGACTATTTTACCATAAAGGGGTGGCGTTTGTGAGATTTCAATGGCTTAAAAACTACCAAGACTTAGAAGAACAAATACTCTTCATGAAATGGAATCTTAACAAGAGTAGGTTGGAATTAGATCGATGGGTCAACGGTGATTTAGCAAACGTGCGCCTTGAAAAGAATTCAAGATCATCATCGTTGGAAGAAAATATCAGGATTATAGAGAATGAGTTAGAGCTGCTTGAAAAAGAAAAAGTTGAACTGATGGAATTAATCGATTCTTTCAGCGGAGCAGACAATCAGATTGTAAAATTAAAATATATTGATGACATGGATGTTTATGATATAGCAGATGCTACAGGTTACAGCGTGTCTTATATAAGAAAGCGGCATACTGAGATTCGAAAGACGTTGTCGTTTGTTGATGAGCATGAGGCAAGGCGAGAGGACCGCTTAAAGAAGCAAGAAGAAATTGATTATTATGCAGCAGACCAGAATCAGTTGCGCTTGTTTTGACATTGTCACAAAATGCGACCTCAAAGCCTGTGTATATTTCTTGATTTAAACGGGTTATAGTAATAGCGTAGAAGAGACGGAGAGCTGGTTTTGGACTACTCACAACAATCCATAAATCGAAAGGGGGCATAGTCCCCTCGTCGCTTATTCTTCTTAACTTGACTAGAAAGACAGCACAATTTTTTGAAAGAGGTGAGTGATCTTATTTCAAAATTTGCTAGTGCTGTCTTTTTTTGGAGGTTATTATTAATGAAAACTTATAGATATATTTCTTTTTCTAACAAGTATCCACAGCCAAATAAAGTAAATCCTGTTAGATCAGTAATATCTGTGGTGATTAAAGAAAACTTTTCTATTATTACAATGAACCGTAGTGCAACTACTGAAGAAATGAGACTGTTCATATTAAAGAAGACTTGAGATAATTACAAATTTGACATTTTAACAGCATAAACATTTTTTCTTAAATATTGATAGAAATTACTCTGTGTTAAGATAGTTACACGCGAAAGTAATCCATCAAGTATATCGTCTTTTTTGACAGAATTAAATTTAAGAGCCATACCTGTCGTAGACAAGTCGCTTCGATCAAACACATATACTTTATCACTTGACTGTTTTTGATAAATTAAAAGATTATTTGTTATCTTTTCTATACGTTCGGTCCTATCCGTATATTTATAGTCAGTCTCAATATCTGATTTAAAAATAAGTTTGTAATTAATCTCCATCTCTTTAAAACCAAACTGTTCCTCTAGATGTATTTCTGATAATTGTTCTAATAATTTAAAAGTAAGTGAATCCGATGGGGTAAATTGATCATAGAATTTTCTTGTAAATTCACTAACTTTAACATCTCGAATTGAAAAAACTTGTTTTGAAAAAAATCCGATAAATATTGATGAGTTTATTGAAAAATTATATTCATTTCTCAGATCATTAAAAGTAAATGTAATTTTACCTATTGAAAAGTCTTTTATCTTTATTTCGGGAAAGTGCAATACGTTGAAAACAGCCATAAAGGTGTTTAAAAAGGATTCAACTTGTATTTTAGGTGCAATTGAAAACGAAATTAGACCGTTATGTTTTTCGATTAACTCTATGATTTGACTTGCTGAATCTGGTTGGATTCTTTCTATGTCTCTTTTAAGATCAATTGAACAACTCCAAATCTCTTTTGAAGACTTATCATTAAAATTCATAATTTGATTCTTAACTTCAGAATAATTGAATAAATGTTCTTTAAACTTATTCTGATCCAATTGTTTACTTTTACCACTTAGATAGTTATTGAGTATTTTAACAAGCCTTTTTCTTATGCTAATAAAAGAATCACTTAAAACAAGTGGTAAAATATATTTCGATTGGGCCAAGTAAGTTGAATCATTAAACAAAATATCTTTTAATTATCGGATATTCGATTTGCAAATCTTCATAGAGTGCTGCAGACTTTAGGTTTTTAAGATATGTTTAGAGATACTACCTATTTCATCACCTAAAATTTTTTACGCATTCTCCACCTATGTTAATTGTTCTTTTGATAATTTGTTCACAATGTAATATTCATGTTTATTAATTGTTTTACATAAAG
>NZ_VHIL01000010.1:0-149170 GCF_006491895.1 Enterococcus sp. OL5 | reverse complement strand
TAAAATGAAAACATGCGAATTTATTGTGATTAGATAAAGCAGTGGAAAAGCAAAAATTGTGGAATAAAGATTTTGAAAGTTATAAAGTAGCCACAATGAAAAAATTTCTAGTTGGTGTTTCCAAAAAAAAATTGATAGTAAGAAAAACAAATTACTATGAATAATAAACATACAAATAATATAATATGACGATTATTTTAGATAATCTTATAGCTTCTGTTCTTCGAATCATATGTTTAAATTTCCTTTTGCGATTTTTTTATAGCCCACAAAGAAAGTCGATATAAATAGGAATGCTAACTGCAAAGATACTAAATAGCCATTTGTGGCTGTATTTGAAGTTAAATCAAATGTTGTAACTGGTTCATATTTATCAAATCCCATAAAAGGGAAAATAAAAGATGGTAAAAAATATACGATTAAAGGAAAAAACACACATATATATCGATTTTTAAAGTAGAAAGAAGAAACTAAACCAATATTGGCATATATAAATCCAAAAATACTACTATTTACTATAATGACAACAGCATATAACAATTGATTTTTTGAAAAAATGCTAGAAAATGCCCCTCCTATTACCCCTACATATGCATTAGAATAGTCAGGAAATATTAATAAATTTATTATTAGTAACAATGTCAATGGGAAGAATAAAGATAGAAAACCAGATAAACCCACACTAATAAATTTTTTAAAGAAATAATCTTCTTTCGATTCTCTAACAAATATTGCTGTAGTCATATTATTCTGAAAATCATTTATAAAAGAATCGGCCATTGGTAAAGCCGCTAACAACGGAGCCAATAAAGGGAGTATTGAGGAAGTGCTTAAGCTAAATCCAGAAAAGAAAATAGTTAAACCTTTCTCCATTTCGATAAGCAATATATTACCAGCTATTCCTATTACAATACTCAAAATTGATAAAACTATTGAAAAAACAAATAATTTTGATTTTAGCACTAACTTCAATTCGTAGTGTATATATTTCATTATTAAATCCCCTTTAGCAAAAAATCTGGCGCTATCATATATTTTAATTTATAAATTATTTTTCGTCTGGACTCCAACTTCCTTGAGCAGCAACTTTAACGGTAGTTGTTACAGGAGTTGCAATTCCAAGTGAAGTGTTGCTACCGTTATAAGAAGAACCGCCACCAGAGTAACTAAGTGTAATTCGGTCCCCAGACCCCATATTATAAGATGGGGTTATATTTGAACTATCCTTTTTTAAACGAATAGAGGTATTGATTCTTTTATTACCACCTATTGCAGAGTTATTATGAACACCTTTCCCTGCAGACTCTTTCTTCAATGAACCAGTAACGATTGCGCCTTGTCTAGGAATCGTTACATCATAGGTTGAAATACTTCTTGCGAAAGAAGGAATTACAAAACCAAAGAAAGATGCGATTATACCAATTGTCAAAACTAGTCTAATTTTTTTCAAAATAATATTCTCCTTTTATTGACAGCGCCATAATTAACCTTATCATTTATATAAACCTATATCAATATTTTTTTAACTTTTTACAGTCTTTTGACAAATAAATTATAGCTTAAAAATAAAATTAGAAATATTAAATTATTGATTTTCCTTAAAATTATTCCAGTAAAGTTTCAATTTAATCCCACCGATTTATTGCCGAGCTGATACCATGCTTCACCACCACTAGACCATATATCTAGTGGTTAAATATTGTATCTCTCACCTTATTTCTTTAAATCATAGAAGTATTAATTGGTAAACAAAATATAGATCTAAGCAATAATTCATTGCTCATCTCTAAATAATCTGCCATCAAATCACATTTTACTATTGATTTCTCATTGGACAAAATTAACCAACGAGCGAAGTTTGCCATCATTTGAAAAACCTAATAATTTTACGATTTTTTTTGGGGCTTTTTCATTCAGTGTATCTCGCCTTTTGTCTGATTTTAGTTTACCACGTATTGGGTAACGGTTTCACTGATAAATGTAATGAGTGAAAAGTGATAGCACTTCAATGAAATAGAAAATAAAATGCGGTCACTTTCTAAGTGCAGGAATCTCAAATCCCGCTTTTTCTTGCTCAAGCAACATATCTAAAGCGATACACATTAATTTCGATTCACTTTTCTTGTACTTGGTGTTCAAGTGCTTCAGTCCCTGCTTCCTCTTTTCATTAAGCGTTACAGGAAGACGTGTGTTTCCTTTTGCAATAGCCATAACTTGCTCTCCTTCATTGAAACGATCGTAGATTTGATAAAAGACGCAGCGAGCGTAAATCACACTCGCCGCAGCTTTGAACGGACTCTTTTCTACTGATTGTTTTTCATGACTTCCTTTGCTTCATCTGTAAGGGGAAAGACTTTTGCAACAGCCATGCCACAAGGAATTGCCCCTACAGCTTCCTCACAAATGACACCCGCTTCTATCAGTACCTCTTCAATGCCCGTATTTTCAGACCACCCTTTGATTGCGACGAAATCTTGTCTGATTCCGATACTCGTGTTTACCGTAGCCGTAGCAAGCAGCTCTTCTTCAGACTGACCTCTTCTTTTCTTAACCAGTTGAATCGCTACATTGTTATTATCTTCATAGTGATCAAATGTCACAATACATTTTTTCTTATTTAAAACGGCGTTCATAGTTTCTCCTCCTAAAGATAAGGAGTTACAAGGCAAAACCCTGATTATTCAGTGATTTCTTCTTTTAATTGATCCGCAAGTTTTGTAAGCTTTGCAGCGTTATCGAATCGCATTCTTTCTATAGAAGATTTCTTGTGCATCAAATCAGAGACAGTCATTGCTTTGACTTCGGATCTATTCTTGATTTCAGTGATCGAGTGACCGCTTTTAAATAGCAGCCATTCAATTTTTTCTTTATCTGCATACATATTTTTTCCTCCTGAAAGGAGTGTGACAATTAAAGCTTGCCACTACTCGCAATTATGGTATATTTTGAGTAGTAGCGTCCCGTGAAAGGATTTGTTACTGTGCATTTATTCTGTTCCCAGCAGAATAAATGCTTTTTTTGTTCCGTCTATTTTTAATAAAACCCCTCCTTAACCTAAATAAAATAACGGTATACCGTATATTTATTATATCACGGCATACCGTTCTTTTCAAGAACTATCTATAATTTTTTACCTTTCGCTAAAGCGATCAAAAGCCGTCGTATCGTTTATTTCGAAGTGCTTTGCTATGAAATAAATGACTGATACAGTAACCGAATTTCCAGCTTGTTTGTACAGCTGACTATTCGAAGTTTCTTGATCGTATCTGCAGTTATAGTGATCAAGCCCGTTACTGATTATTTCTTCAGCAATCTGCCTACTACCGAATTTCGCTGACAAAAAGGTCCAATCAGGAAACAACTGCAGTCGCCAACATTCAAGTGGTGTTAGTTTCCGGATCTGAAAAACATCGGTTACTACGGCTTGCTGATCACTTGTAACGTGGGTATATTTGCTTGCTGATTTCCCACACGTCCCCAACGTTTTGTAGATTTAGGATAAATGAAATTGATACTATCGGCTGGTAGTACTGCAGTATAGCCTTTTTTCGTGGCTGCTTTCACCAGTATTTTGGGTTTGTGGCCGCCACCACTCATGGTGGTAAGTGTAGGGCATAGCCATCTACGGAATGGATCGCTGCAGCTGATCGATAGGAACCATCGATCGACCCTGCCACGATAATTCCGTGACGATCTTGTGTGGTTAAGATAAACATCGGTGTTTCATTTTCCTTCATTCTACGGCCGTTTTGGCGAATAGTGGCTTTATCTGGCATTAGGATCGGAATCGCAATTTTATTTCCTTCCCCTTTGTTTGTGGTGATCGTAGGACTAAGTCCTGAAGCATCATATACTTGGCCATTCATTCCTCCACCGCTTGGATTGACGTTGCCAACAACGATTTGTTTCGGTGTTTTGTAGTCCGTTGCGGTCAAAGTCCCCATCAGACCATCTGTATATTACGTTCTTTCTCGTGTAAATCGACTTAAATCATTCGCTGCATGTGACGCCAGCTAAATGGATCCTTCCTGATTTTTGATCAACTGATCCTTCTTCTCTTGTGATAGGAAAATCTTTTTGGTACCTGCTCCTCTAAGATGTCCGATAATAAATAAACGCTCTCTGTTTTGGGCGACAAACTCTTTGCTTTTAAACAGTTGCCATTCCACGTCATACCCCAATTCATCCAAGGTTCGGAGGATTGTCTCAAACGTAGCCCCTCGTTCATGGTTGAGAAGTCCTTTGACGTTTTCAAGGTATAAAAGCTTAGGTCGCAAGGTAGATGCTAAGCGTGCATTATCAAAAAAGAGAGTTGCTCTAGTATCTGAAAAACCCTTTCTTTTTCCAGCAAGGCTGAAAGCTTGGCACGGAAATCCTCCCGCGATAATGTTCACACGTCCGATTCCTCGAATAAATTCATCTGAAAATTTTGTGATATCATACATTTCTACCTCCTGTTTTGTGTCAGGAATTGATTGATAACTTTTTCTGGCATGGCCATCGATCTCACAATACCCAACACATCGGTAGCCAGCTTGTTCCATCCCTAAACGAAATCCTTCGATTCCTGAAAAAGATCTAAAAAGGTGCCTTTATTTTCTGTTGTACCATTTTCCATTGTTCACTCAGTTTCTTCATGCGCATGAAAGGTATTTCAAGTACCTGATGGATTAAGAATACCGAGAAAATGGATGGTTAAATTGCGGAAAAATGGTGGTACTTAGACCTTTTTAAAGAAAGAAAAGCGATCTTTTTTGCCCTCCACCTTCCAGCTGCTCCCCACCACTTAGGAGGACAAAAAATAGACGTGCAAAGCACGTCTGTAGCGTCAATGATTGATATCTTACTGAAATCTTGCTATAATTACTGTGTAAAGAGGAGTTGCGTCAACAACTCCCCTACAGCACCGTTTAAGACGGTGGCAAGTTTTATATTATTTTAGTAATCAGTCAACTCGCCAAAGTTTAGTGACTGGTTACTTTTTTTTGTCGTTTTTTGCTGCAGTTAGGATGCCAAAGATAATCGTTGCGATTAAAGAACCGAAACTAATCATTAGCCCTAATGCTTCAGCTACAGACAAAAGGCTTCTCCTTTCTAAAGAGTTAGCACTTACTTTCATAAGCACCACCACCTTTCAAAAGATAGCCACCGTCACAAACTTTACTGTACTACTATTATACCAAAAACACACGCTATAAACCGATAGTTATCAAGGTTTTTAGCGTTTTGTCATGCGATAAGAGCGGTCTAAGTAAAGGAATTTTTTTCTCGTTTCATTGGTTAAAGGAACCATCCATTCGTCTTGTCCCGCATTGAAAGATCCCTTTTATTTCAACATCCGAAGAACACGCACCTGCACCATTTTTCTCTGACCTTACCTCAAGAAATCCCCACTCCTCACCCTTCCTCCTCCCAAGACAGCTCATCCAAGATCCTAATCAACTTTTGAACCTCTTGATTCAACATCGCACTCTTTAAATAGGCATATTGAATATAAAAAATTTCCTTATCTTCAGGGACTAACGGTATTTTCACTAAGCCTTCCATTTCTTGAAACACAGGAAATTCGGTCATCAAGGTAATGCCGATATTGGAACTGACCAGCTGGCCAATCGTCTGGACGTCTGAAAAATAAAAGGGGACTTCCGGCTTCTTCTTTGATTTCTCACTTAAATTCTGAAAAGCGCGCATGTGGGTATAGCCTTTTTCCAATAGGATAAAGGGATATTCGGCAGCTTCTTCGAATGAGATTTCCTTTTTTTCTGCTAATGGGTTTTCTTTTGACACAAAAATAAAAAACTCTTGTTGGTGCAATAATTTCACCTGCAGATTCGGGTGGACGAGGGGATTGACACTGCCCAGCAAGCTAAAATCGATTTTTCCTGACAATAGTTTCGAAAGCAATTCATTGGATCCCCCAGATACTAAGTGGAAATTCGAAATAAAGCGGATGATCTCTTTTTCATCTAAGAGTTTTGAAAAGACTTTGGAACGAATGATTGGCGGCAAACCGATGTGGGTCCGATTGTTTTTGGCATGGTCGATGGCTCTGTCTAAGGTCACAAATTCATCTAAGATATATTGTGCATGAGCCTTCAAAATTTCCCCTTCCGTGGTCAATGAGATGGAGCGATGTGAGGCTTCTCGCACGATCAAATCACAGCCATAATGCTCTTCCAAGCGTTTGACAGCGTAGCTGACGGTTGGTTGACTGACCGCAAATTTATGCGCCACTTGGGTAAAAGAAAGCATATCTGCCAAAGCGTTAAAGTATTCTAAATCTCGTATATTCATCGTCTGATTCCTCCCTTAACCGGTTTAAACTAGCAGCGGTTTTGTTATAAATAATTTTTATTATACCACCGATAGTTGACTATAATTCTGTCCGAGGATTAAAGTAGCTAATGGAAATGAACGAGTACTCAAAATATATCCATTGGAGGAACATAATGAAAGCACATGACATTTTAAATAACCCATTTTTAAACAAAGGAACTGCGTTTACACAAGAAGAACGAAAAGAACTAGGGTTGATCGGTTTATTGCCCCCACACGTGCAAACGATCGAAGAACAAGCAGAACAAGCCTATTTGCAATATGTCACCAAAGAATCAGACATTGAAAAACGTCACTTTTTAATGGAGATCTTTAATACCAATCGGACATTGTTCTACTATTTGTTCAACCAACATATCGTTGAATTCAATCCGATCGTCTACGATCCAACGATTGCCGATACCATTGAAAATTACAGCCGCCTATTTGTGGATCCTCAATATGCAGCGTACTTAGATATCAATCATCCAGAGAATATCGAAGAAACGTTGAAAAATGCCGCTGGTGATCGAGACATTCGCTTGATCGTAGCCACTGACGCTGAAGGGATTCTTGGGATTGGTGACTGGGGTGTCCAAGGTGTCGATATTTCTGTCGGTAAATTGATGATTTATACAGCTGCTGCTGGGATCGACCCTGCTTCTGTTTTACCAATCGTGATCGATGCCGGTACCAACCGTAAAGAATTGTTAGAGGATCATTTGTATCTAGGCAATCGTCAAGAACGTGTCTACGGTGATGCCTACTACCAATTCATCGATCAATTTGTTCAAACGGCAGAATCATTGTTCCCTAAACTTTACTTGCATTGGGAAGACTTTGGCCGTTCAAATGCTGCAACGATTCTGGACAAATACAAACAAACAATTCCAACTTTTAACGATGACATCCAAGGAACGGGAATCGTTGTACTTGGCGGTATCTTCGGTGCTCTGGATATTACAGGTGAAAAATTAACGGATCAAGTCTACTTATGTTATGGCGGTGGTTCCGCTGGTGCCGGGATTGCCAGCCGTGTCCATGCCGAAATGGTCAGCGAAGGTCTTTCAGAAGAAGAAGCCTACAATCATTTCTTTATGGTTGACAAACAAGGGCTTTTGTTTGATGATATGTCCGATTTGACTCCTGCACAAAAACCATTTGCCAAAAAACGGGCTGACTTTGCCAATGCTGGCGATATGACGCAATTGATCAATGTCATTAAAGTCGCAAAACCAACGATTTTGGTCGGTACCTCAACCAATGCCGGTGCCTTTACCAAAGAAGTTGTGGAAGCGATGTGTGAAAACACTGCTCGTCCAGTGATTTTCCCTATCTCTAATCCAACCAAAAAATTAGAAGCAACGGCTGAACAAGTAATCGAATGGTCTGATGGAAAAGCCTTTGTGGCAACCGGTGTCCCTTCAGGAACGATCCAATACAAAGGAGTCGACTACCAAATCGGTCAAGCAAACAACGCCTTGATCTATCCTGGTCTAGGATTAGGTATGTTGGCTTCAGAAGCCTCTCTCTTGACCGACGAAATGATTGGTGCCGCTGCTCACTCATTAAGTGGTTTGGTTGATTTGAGCCAACCCGGTGCACCTGTTCTTCCACCATTTGAATACGTTGCGGACGTTTCTATCAAAGTGGCTGAAGCAGTTGCCAATAAAGCCAAAGAACAAGGGTTAGCCCAAGCGCAAGAAACCGATATGGCAAAAGCTGTCCAAAATCTTAAATGGTATCCAACATACTAGGAAGGTCTGAAAAATGAATAAATTAAAAACGATGACGATTTCGGGAATTAGTCTTCCCTTGTATCTCTTTTTCATGGTTGTCATATTCAGTGCGATTGCCTTAGACAAGTTGCCATTAAATATGGTCGGGATCACCATTTTACTGGTTGCCTTAGGACACCTGCTGTATTTCATTGGGGAAAAACTCCCGATCATGAATTCTTATCTTGGCGGTGGGTCAGTTTTTACCCTGCTTGGTGCCACCCTTTTGGCCTCCTTCCATCTTGTTCCCACGAAAGTCATTGACGCGGTCAGTGACTTCATGGGGGGCGGTTTTGGTTTTCTTGATTTCTATATTGCCGCTTTGATTTGCGGCTCGATTTTAGGTATGAACCGCAATTTGTTGGTGAAGGCTTCTACGAAATTCATTCCTGTTGCTTTGATCACCATGGTAGTAGGCTTTTTCTCCGTCGGCCTTGTCGGTATGCTGCTAGGCAATGGATTCGCTGATTCGGTGATGTATGTGTCTCTACCAATGATGTCTGGCGGGATGGGGGCGGGAATCACCCCACTTTCACAAATTTATGCTGATGGCTTGGCAAACGGCAATCAAGCCGCCATCTTTTCTCAATTAGCGCCAGCAGTTACTTTCGGGAATATTCTTGCCATTATTGGTGCTTTATTTATCGCAAAGGCCTTTGCTAAAACCAAATACAATGGCCATGGCACCCTGATCAATGCCACGAAAGAAGAATTAGAAAAACCAAAAATAACGCTTGATGCCCAACAAATCGGGGTCGGGATGCTGTTTTCCTTTTCACTGTTGGTCGTTGGTGCGATTTTAAGCGACTTTTTCCCAAAAATTCACGAGTATGCCTTTATGATCGTGATTGTCTTTATTCTAAAAGCCTTGAACATTGTCCCTAAGAAACTCGAAGATTCTGTGGTGATGTTCAACAATGTTGTGATGACGAATTTGACCCACGCAGTCTTGGCGGGGATTGGTTTGGCATTGATCGATCTGTCAACATTGGCCTCTGCCTTTACTTGGCAATTTGTCGTGCTTTGCCTAACCAGTGTCGTATCTATGGGGGCTGCCAGCTGGTTCTTCGGGATGGTATTGGGGATGTACCCCGTTGAAACCGCAATTGGCGCCGGTATGATCAACAACTCGATGGGGGGAACAGGTAATATCGCTGTATTGTCTGCCTCTGATAGAATGGAAATGATTGCTTTTGCCCAAATGGCCAACCGTTTATGCGGTGCGATCGTGCTGATTCTAGGTGGAATCTTGATCCGTTTCTTCTATTCTTGATCTAAAACAAAAAACAGGTGCTGCTACGCATGATGCATAGCAGCAGCTGTTTTTGCATTCCTCAAACGAATTCGTCCAATTGGTTGCACGAATCGAACAAAGATTCAGCCATTCACTCATAAAAGAGCCAAAAAGAGCAGTGCCTCCGCACTGCTCTTGCTTTCCTGATTCATTCAAGGGTTACAGCTTCTTAAACAAGGTTGGTGCTTGATCAGGAGACCAAGTGGTGTCCCCGTAATTTGAGTGGGTGTTAATCACGACATAATTGCTGCCTTTATGGCTCACGATTTCACCACTTGTATACACTTCTGGTGCAGAGAATGTACCTAGTTTCCACACACGGTATTCTGACTCCCCGCCTCCAGGTGTTTCAGTTTCTTCTTTGGCATTGGTTTTCACGCTCAGCTGGTTACTGAAAGCGGATTGTTCGCCCGTTTTGCTGATTGCTTTGATTTGGTAATTGTAGGTTGTATCCGCTGCTAGATTCGTGTCTTCATAGGTTGTCCCTGTGGCTGTAGCAATTTTGACGCCATTGCGGTAAACGTCATATCCAGCGATCCCATTTGTATGAGTCGATGCTTGCCACATTAAGGAAACGCTGCTGTCTGTCACGCTCATTTGGTGCAGGTTGCCTGGTGTCGAAGGGGTTTCGACTTGATTGTCTGCTGAGGTAGTCACTTTCACTGCAGCACTTTTTTCTGAAACTAACGCAGTAAAGCCGACTGCTTCTACTTGATAGCTATAGGTTGTGTTGGCTTTTAATTGTGTGTCGGTAAAAGTTGGCTCAGTAGTCGTTGCCACTAAGGCACCATCGCGATACACGTTGTATTCTTTCACATCGGTTTGACCGTTCCATGCTAAAGCCACCGTGCTGCTAGTCACTCGTTCTGAGCGGACATTTGCTGGTGCTGCTGGTTTTTCGGGAATGACCGTTGAGCCGGAAACGTTGACGTCGATCACGTTATAAAAGGCATTTGGCGTATCGGCAACATCCCAGACCGCTAAAATGACATGGTAACCGAGACGATTTTCTGGAATGGTAATGGTATGGCTTGGGCTATTGCTGGCAGCCGAACCATCGTGATTCACAGTAGCGATCAATTCCAAGCTATCTCTTGAAAGTGGCGCGTTTTGATCCCAACCTGGTTTCGTGATATAGTAATGCCATTTTGTGGTCTTGTGAGGCGCTGTATAATGCCAATTGACCCGCAATGGTCCTTGATTGATGTCTTGTTTGGTCCAACGATTGGTTCCTTGTTCATCAAGAACAAAGTCCCCGATTTGTCCGAGTCCACCATCTGCCGAAGCGATGCGACCATCTACTGGTCCTGCTTCTGGAAAGCCTTTTTTCGTTTCCAATGATTGTGGGTTTGAAATGACATTGCCATATTTCTCAAACGCAGCGCTCCATCCTAACGTATTGCGATCCAAAGACCCTTGATAGCCCCGACTGACCGGTGATTCCACATAACCATGAGCAAATACTTGTTTCCCCGTGAAGAACAAGCTCCCTCCAAGTAAGATTGCCACCCCGACCGACCATTTTACCAATGCGTTTTTCATACTCTGCCTCCTAAAATTTTTTATCATCGAATAAACCAATCCTATCCGTTTATTCCTTGATTCCGATTCATTGAAAAGCAAACTCTACATTTAAAAATAGTTTATTTATATATGTATGATAAACGACTTAATCATTATAAGATTATAATGACTAGTTTTCCGTCCTTTCAGTTAGAAATACAAAAAAACTTGAAACGATTCTCCTCCTAATCACTTAAGAGGATTCGTTCCAAGTTTCTTTCTTTATAGACGATCTTTTTCAGGAAAAAACAGCCGCTTATTTCCCGTTTTCTTTCACATAGTCAGAGGATTGCGCGCCTGCTTGGCGACCAAAGACCATAATGTCGGCTACAGCATTGCCGCCGATTCGATTTTGTCCGTGGATACCGCCGGTCACTTCACCTGCTGCATACAAGCCAGTGATTGGTGTGCCATCTTCTTTCAACACTTGGGTCTTCGTATTGATCTTGACGCCGCCCATTGTATGGTGGATCCCAGGTGCAATTTGAATCGCATAGAATGGTCCTTCCGTCAAATCATAGTCCATCGCCGTTTCACGACCGAAATCTTTGTCGGCTTTGTCTGCCACTGCTTGGTTCCATGTATCTAAAGTTTTCTTCAAGGTTGCTGGATCGACATCGATTTTTTCAGCTAACGCTTCGATGGTGTCAGCTTCTACCACTACACCTTGTTCTTTGTAGTAATCGACTTGTTTGGCTCTACCTGCTAACGCATTGTCAAAAATCAAGTAGGCATAGCTTTCTGGCAGATCCGTGATAGCAGCTGAAACATTGTCGCGGGTTTCTAATTCATTGTAGAAACGTTCCCCTTGTTGGTTCACCAAAATGGCGCCTTCTCCACGAACGGTTTCACTGATCAACATACCTGTATCTTGAACCACTGTTGGATGGACTTGGATTTGATCCATATCAACCGTTGCGCCGCCTAATTCTTCGATCATCTTGATGCCATCGCCTGTACTTCCTTCAGAAGTCGTGCTGACATAGCCTTTCAGATCTGGACGATATTTTTCGATCAGTTCTTTGTTGGAGCCAAAACCACCAGTAGTAACAACCACTGCATCACCAGCGATTTCTTTTTCTTCGCCATTGATTTTCACGTTGACGCCAGTGACTTTGCCGTCTGTTTCATTGATTTTTGTCACATCAGCATTTACAAATAAAGGAATTTCTTGCTCATGAATGTTTCTCAACAGGCCATCCACCAAATACGTACCGACTGCTGAACCGTCGTGAGGACGATGGATCCGTTTTACGCTGGCACCACCGCTATAGCTGATATTGTCTAAAGTGATCCCCATTGAATCCAACCAATCAATCGCTGAAGCAGAGTTGTCTACTAAATAATGCAGCAATTCTTGATCGTTGGTTCCTTTACCACCTTTAAGGGTATCTTCAAAAAATTGTTCATTCGAATCTTCAATGCCTTGGGCTTCTTGGAATTTGGTTTCTGATGCGTTCATTCCGCCAGAAGATTTCAAGGTATTTCCGCCTGCGATCGGCATTTTTTCTAAAATGACTGGATTCATTCCAGCATCTTTAGCCGACAAGGCTGCTGCCATCCCTGCACCGCCAGCACCAACGATGACGATATCATATTGATCTTTTAACTCTGCTGGATCGGTATACTCTTGTTGGGAAGCACCTGAAGTGACTTCACTTTCTGAAGAAGAGCTTGCCGCACTGCTGCTGGCTTTTGTTCCGCCATCGGCACCACATGCACTAAGCAACAATAATGAGGCTGCCCCAATCACCCATTTTGACCATCCACTTTTTTTCATTTGTTTCCCTCCGTTTTTCTTTTTGCCCTTTTCTCCTCACTGATCCCCGTCATATATGATGAGAAAAGAAGCATTTTTCTTGCGAATCCTGCTTAACTTGTTACTTTATTAACAATGGTAAACATCTTGCGATCGGACTATTTTTCTATTCGATAGCGATAAAAACATTGTTTAAGCAACATTTAAACAGAGTTCTATTTTATTTAACCATTGTAACAAAAAAAGAAACTAAGTGTATCGTAATAATTTGTGTATATTTTAACTATCCATTCTCATCTTTTTCTAATTTTATCGGAAAAAGATACTATATTTTCCTCGCTACTTTCTGCTATTCAAAGCTGCCACAAAGGTCCCGCTCATAGAATGACCGTTAAGTTCGCGGTCAAAAAGATATTGTCGCGATTGTTCTTTCACTGTTCTTTTCCCTTTGTCCTGCGCCTTCTTTTGTATAATAAAAGAAAAAGCAGAAATGGAGTGGCAAATGGAAAAATTGACCCGGATGTTCGAGCGAGTGATCAGTATCTGTATTGATAGCATGTTAGCGATCTTAGTCGTTGTCGTCTTGATTTTTATGGGAAAAGCGATTTTTATGATCAGCACGACGCTCTTTCCTTTAAGTGAAGCGCCCCACCTGTCCTTTTTGATTGAAGAAATTGCCACGTTATTCATTTTGTTAGAAATCATTTTGATGTTGCTGCGGTATATGAAGGACGGACACCATATTCCCGTCCGTTACTTGATTTTGATCAGTATTACTGCGATTTTGCGCGAGCTATTGTTGACGCAAGGCATGGCGAACGATGCCCTATTTTTTGCTCTAGCGATTTTTGTCTTGGTACTGGTCTTGCTAGTCCTGCAAAAAATCAATGCCTTCCAGCATGCCCAAGAAAAAGACCACTGAAACTAGCCCGTCGGATCAGTTGGGTTCAGTGGCTTTTTCGGGATCAGTTAGAGGAATACCAATATAAAAGGTGGTTCCTTTAGGCGTACTTGTAACATCGATCAACCAGTCGTTTTTTTCCACGATTGAAGAGACAGTGAAGAGTCCTAGACCAGTACCGCCAGTGGCACTCTTGGTCGTGAAAAAGCGGGTAAAGATTTTTTCTTGGATTGCTTCTGGTATGCCGGGACCGTTGTCGACGATTTCGATCAAAGCAAACTCCTGTTGCGCTGGGAATGCTTGCTTACGAAACGGAAAGGTGGCGGTTTTTGTCGAAGTGCGACTCAATCGAATGCTGCAATCGGCATTTGCTTGGTACACATTCATCAACAAATTGTAAATAATGACTTGCAGATCGATCTTCTCGTAGACGGCATATCCTACTTCTTGGATATCATACGTAAGGGAAAAGGCTTTTGGCAACAGTGCGCGCATAGTATCGATGGCTTCTGTCAAGGTAGTAGCGATCGACTGCACAGTTTTATCGGCACTTTCGAGTTTCGAAAAACGTAGCACATTGCTGGATAACTCTTTGCCTTTTTCCGCCGCTTTGCAGACTTCTTGCAAGTCCTCCACTAAGACTTCATCGTGTTGGTTTTCCTCGATCAGCAATTGCAGATGACCAATCATAGGCGTCAAAAAGTTGTTTAGGTCATGGACGATTGAGGTCGTTAGCAAGCCAATGGTTTCCAGTTTTGATTCTTGCAAAATGTTTTTTTCGATTTCGTGCTTTTCTTTTAACAGCCGTTGTCGTTCTTTCAATGCTTGGTTTTCGACATAGGCTTGATTGCGTTTCATGTAGTTTTTGATCAGTACGGTCAATAAAATCATAATGACAAACAACAAACCCAGTAGGCCGATCAAAATCAAGTTATCTTGTAAAAAGAGACCGCTTTGCTCCAAAAAATCGGCATTGCTGGCGACGATCAGCCGACTGTCGCCGATGGTGATCCATTGATAAGCAGCCAATTTCAGCACTTTTTGCAGTGTTTCTTCGTTCCACCAATAAGAATAATAGACGGAGGTGCCTTCTTCATTGTCGATTTGTTCTTGCTCCAAGCGCTCAAGATCGGTGAAATCCAGCTCTGGAAATTCTTTTTTGCGGCTCTCAACGATGGAAAAACCAATTTGTTCGTCCGATGGGTGCATAACGATCCGCATATCGGCGTTTTTGACCATCGTATAGCCGGAAACATTGCGATCGGTGGTAAATTCATGATGATACATGCGCTGCAGATTCAAAGGCATCACAAGAACCGCTTCTTTGTCGTCAAGGGTTAGGGACTGATACACATTTAAATAGGCCTCTTTACCATCGAAATAGACTTGCCCATTTTGTACCTGCCGACCCGCCAATACTTTGTCTAAGGATGGATCTTTAAATAACAGTTCCTGCATCGTTGGATCTTGTGGTTTATTTATAGACGTTGCGGTATTTTGGGCGATGACCTGACCTTGTTGGTCGATCAAAAACAATCCGACCATGGCATTGTTCGCGGAATTGATTACTGGTAACGTTAAGGGGCGCTGCAAATCAGCCAAGGCGGCACCTTCGAGGTGGTCATCGGCATAATTGGCAAGAGCCATGTGGTACGATTCGATACTACGGCTGATCAGCTTGATCGCCGCTTGGTTGACCGTTTCTAACTGCCGCAGCCCGACGGTTTCAGCTTGTCTTTGTGCGCTTTTATAACTTGTAAAGGTAAAAATAAGTCCAATCAATGTAATGAATAAGGTAGCGACCACGCTTAAATACAGCCAAAACTTTGATGGCGGTTTCATTGTAAACCCCTTTCATATTTACTATAATACTATTGATACAGGAGGCGGATATTTTGCGAGATGAAAAAATTTTAATCGTTGATGATGACCCTGCTATTCGGCGGCTGATTTGGAAATCTTTACAATCGACGGGCATTTTGATCTACCAGACTGATTCCGTTGAAAAAACGATTGCGATCAATTCTCGTGTCAGCTTTGATCTTTTTTTACTGGATATCAGTTTGGAGCATGAAAATGACGGCTATCATTTGGCACAACTGATTCGAGAAGAAAACCCCACGGTGCCGATCGTCTTTTTGAGCGGTAAAAGTGACGAAAAAGATATGATCAACGGCTATGAGATCGGTGCCGATCACTACATTACGAAGCCTTTTTCACCGGCACTCTTAAAAGCACAAATCGTTTCGATTCTTGATCGCCGCAACGTGCTGCGAGAAAAAGGGATCGCCAAACCGGAAGGGGATCTGTGCAGCGGCATGTTTCGTTTTGACCAAAAACGCTATCAGTTTTTCAAAAATGATCAGCCCATCAAGTTGTCTTCAAAAGAAATCATGCTGATGCGCTTTTTCATGGAAAATCCGGATCAAGTGTTCTCGAAAGAACAGATTTACAGCAATGTTTGGCAAGATGGCCAATTCGATGCCAATACCGTGATGGTTTTTATCAATCATCTGCGAAACAAAATTGAAGATGAGCCGAAGCAAGCCCGTTTTTTGAAAACCGTTTGGGGGATCGGCTATACCTTTTTACCAGAAGGAGACGCCTTCTAGCTGCAAGAAATAAAGGGCCAAGGCTAAAAGATCCGCCGAGCCGCCGGGACTCAAATGGCGTGCAATCAATACTTGATCATAGGTCGTTAATTCACGAAGCAAGTCTGTATCCGACAGATTGGCTTCGTGAATTTTTTGCATCTCCTGCTGCACTGTCTTCATCGCCTCGTAGCCGCCTCGGTGGACGAGGTTGCTGTCTTCGGTTTCACTCATTAGATAGACCAACCCTCGTAACAAGGAAACGGAGGTTTTTTGTGGTTGCTGCCGTAAGTACTCCAGCAGTTTTTTAACCGTTGGATAACCAGCTGCGGCTTCTCCACGAATCCCCATCGTGCCGTAGGTCAAATAATTTTTTTCTCCGTAAGACAACTGGTCTTTGTGGGTGATTTGCTGCAGGTCTTGCTTGACCAAATGCTGGCAGATGTCGGCGGCAAGCTGCAGAATCTGATTAGTATCTTCAGCCGTCAGCACAGCCTTGTCATGCTGTTGATAATAGACTCCTGTCGCCCCCAACAAAACTGCAAAGGAAAAGTTCGCCCCTTTGTGGGTATTGATGCCTTTGGTTGCCTGAAGCATCGCTTCTTCTGCTTCTTGACCGATTCCACGTAACTGGTCAAACAGCTGGATCAGGTCGCCTGTATGGGCAAAGCCAGCTTGGCTATAGCGCTGAAAAAAAGGCGCCAAACAAGTGATACTGTTGATAAAGGTAAACACATTCATGTCCTGATGCGCACCAGAGGAGCAAGGATCTACTAAACCAGGCTTGGGTGCTAACGCTACCTCATAATGCAGCGCATTGACTGCATAGCTGCTGGCGATAAAAAGACGGGAATCAGTCAATTTTTCTTCGCTCCATTTCAGCAAGAATAAATTGCAGGGAGTGATCCAAATGTTCATGGGTCAACAACGTGATCTGTTCCGTGTCATTGGTTCTCATGCCGCGATAAATCAGCCAATGTTCCGCCAATGCCGCATCCCTTCTTCTAGAAGAGCGAATCGCAATGTCACGAAAATACACGAGGTACGCTTGCAGATCCAGCACGATACTTTTTAACCGCAGCATCTGGCTTTTTTCGTAAATAAACGCATTGAAGTCAGAAAAGTTTTTCAAGACCCCATCCACATCATCCTCACGATTCAGCTGCTCGCCATGTTCTAACAAGCAGCGCATCTCCCGGAAATCCTCCTCACTCATCAAGGCCATTGCTTTGATAGTCGCCAATGTATCCAATGATTTGCGGATATCGTAAATCTCATAAGCATCTTTGATACTGATCCCTTTTACGACGATGCCGATTTTTGGTACGTGTTCCACCAGTTTTTCAGCCACCAGCTGAGTCATGGCGTAACGAATTGGGGTCCGGCTGATGTTTAACGTATCGGAAAATTCTTTCTCATTGATGCGAGAGCCTGCGGGAATGTCTCCTAAAATGATGGTTTTTTTGAACGCTTCATAGATCAAATCTTTTAATGGTTTATTTTTGGTCAGATCCAGATTTTTATTTACTGCATCAATAATTGGATTCATGATTTACTCCTATCATACTAAAAACAAATGAGATTTTTGGGAAAAAATAGATATATCGATAAACAAGGAAAACTACCGAGCAAAATGGCAGCCTGCTCGATAGTTTCTTTATGAAATTACTGTGGAATATAAAACGGCATGTGACCTAATAGCACGATCGTAACGACGAAGATCACGAAAATCCCCAGTGCGTATTTCGCCGCTTCTTTTTGCCATTGCCCCATATCTAAGCCAGTCAAGCGCAATAGCAAGTAGATGAAGGCAACCAATGGACTTAACAAGTGGAACGCTTGGCCCATTAAGGACGCCAAGGCCATCTGCATATTGGTGAAGCCATACGAACGACCCGCTTCTGCTAAGACCGGTAGAACCCCAAAGTAAAACCCATCATTGGAAATAAAGAAAGTCCCAGGTGCAGAGATCAGGGCGATAACTATGCCCCAGAAACCAGCCAATTGTTTAGGAATGATTTGCGTGAAACTATTCGCTAAGGCAGTAGCCATCCCAGAGCCTTGGAACAAGCCCATGAAGACGCCCGCTGCAAAAACTAAAATTACTACTTGCACAGCGTCGCCGCCGTTGGCACCGATCCGTGACGATTGATCTTTCAAAATTGGGTAGTTGACCATCAATGCGATACAAGTACCTACAAGGAATAACAAGATTGGTGGTAAAGCGATACTAGAAATAAAGGAGCTTGCTACTAACCAGCCAATCAAGACGATCGTTAAGATACCGTTGAAGACAAAGTTTTTCGGACGGCGGATCGCTAATGTATCAGGATCAGTCACAGTCGTCATTTCTAATATCTCATCGTTCGTCAGTTCCGTAACCCCTAAACGTTTCCGTTCTTGGATCCCCATTCTGCGAGCCACGAAGAAAATCACATATAACAGAGACAAAATCATTCCTGGCAACAAATAAGAAAGGATATCCGCATCAACTTCCAGCACGGCCATTGCTCGGGCAGTCGGTCCGCCCCATGGCAATAAGTTCATGATGGTGTTTTGCAAAATGATCAAGACACCAAGGTTCATCATTTTCATATTCAGCTTCTTATAGATGGGAATAAACGCAGAACAACAGATCAAGGTAGTGGTCGTTCCATCACCGTTCAAAGAGACCGCAGCAGCAACGACTGCCGTTGCCATCAAGACTTTCATCGGATCGCCTTTAGCAAAATAAATCATTTTTTTCGTGATTGGATCAAACAAACCGGCATCCAACATAATGGAAAAGTACAAAATCGCAAACAGCAACATGATTCCTGTGTTGGCTGTTGTCGAGATGCCCTCAAGGACAAAATCACCGATGTTGCCTTTTTCGGAAACACCAGCAACCATCGCAACGAGGGTAAATAGTAATGGGATAATTACTAAGGATGTAAAGGGTGACATTTTTTTCTTCATGATGACAAACATGAAGACAATAATCATGGCATAGGACAAAATTGTTAAGAACATTTTCTTCTTCCTTTCATGCATCGAAATGTGTAAGCGTTATCAAAAAACATTTTAAAAAAATTACAGGCCCGTAATTTGTTAGCGACAAGCGTCACTAGTTTGTGAATATTTTTCTTTTCTTAAAGGAAATAATGTTATTGAATGCTTTACACGTCTAAGAATAAACAATCAAGAAATAGAAAAAAAGACCCGTTTAAAAAAAGAACAGCAAAAAAACAATTTCTCTTTTCAAATCTTATTTTTCGTTTAAAAAGTTCTTAACAGAATATTAACGCAAGAAAAACCTTGATAAATCAACGTTTATATCGGTTTTTCACTCTTTTCTCAAAAAAGGAACACTGAAAAAACAATTTTCAGCCGAAATAAATCTCGCTGATTGAACGGGAGTTTCTATAATGAAAGGGAACGAATCATTGAGAAAGGAGAAACCCATGAATCTTATTAAAAGATTGTTCAAAAAAACGCATGATGAACCAGATGCGCCTGTCAGTCCTCCTCTGAAGCCAAGGGAAATGATAGCGGACCCACCCGCGTCTGATTGGCAAGAAGTGTCGGGCTATCAGCCGGCGCCTGCAGAAGATTATCCGTTAGTCAGTCTGATAGCCGCCGCACTAGGTGCCGAGTGTTCCCCTGAAAGTCAGTTTGTCATTCGAAGAATTGAGAAACGCAATCCTGAATTTAAGCGAGTCACCCTGATTGCCGCCAGTATCGCCGCCGGAGAGCTATCAGATTCTCAGTTCACAATCAAAAAAATAGCCAAAAAAAATGAAAACAAGTGAGGGAAAAACATGTTACGTAAATTTAAAATAGCGATCGATGGGCAAGAATACCTTGTCGAAATGGAAGAAATCGGTGCCCCGCAACCTACCGCTCCTGCCCCAGCAGTGCCAACACCGGCTCCAGCAGCGGCACCTGCTCAACCAGAACCAGTCAGCACACCAGAACCAGAAGTAGCACCACAGCCAGCGCCAGCTACGCTTCCTGCTGACGGCGAGCCGATTCATTCTCCAATGCCGGGAACGATTTTACGTCTCTTGGTCAATGTGGGGGATACTGTGCAAGAAAACCAATCATTGATGATTTTAGAAGCCATGAAGATGGAAAATGAAATCGTGGCACCAAAAGCAGGAACCGTTGTTGCCATTGCAGTCAATGCGGGCGACATGGTCAACCCAGGAGAACTGCTGATTACGATCGGCTAATTTATTGAAAAGGAAGTGACGTAGTGGAAACGTTAATTGAAGGTGTAGTCGGGTTAGGATCGGAGCCGGGACGGATCGTTATGATGCTCATCGGTGGTCTATTGATGTATTTGGGGATCAAGAAAGAATATGAACCAACCTTGTTGGTCCCTATGGGATTGGGCACGTTGTTAGTGAACTTCCCGAACTCAGGTGTGTTAAGTGCTGGTGGAGAAGCTGGCCCGTTCCAAGTATTGTTTGATATGGGGATCTCAACTGAATTGTTCCCTTTGCTTTTGTTTATCGGGATTGGTGCGATGATCGACTTCGGTCCATTGCTGCAAAATCCATTTCTTTTGTTGTTTGGTGCCGCTGCACAATTCGGGATCTTCTTTACGATCATCGTTGCCGTGCTGCTTGGCTTTGATTTAAACGACGCGGCTTCCATCGGGATCATCGGTGCCGCTGACGGACCAACGTCGATTTTTGTCGCAAATACGCTGAACTCGAAATATATGGGTGCGATCATGGTGGCAGCTTATTCTTACATGGCGCTAGTACCAATCATTCAACCGGTAGCCATCAAAGCAGTGACGACCAAGCATGAACGAAAAATCCGTATGACGTATCGTGCCGGAGAAGTTTCGCAAACGGCAAAAATTTTGTTCCCGATCGTGATCTCGATCGTAGCAGGGTTGATTGCTCCTGTTTCATTGCCATTGGTCGGATTTTTGATGTTCGGAAATCTCTTGCGGGAATGTGGTGTCTTAGATCGTTTGTCCATCACCGCTCAAAACGAACTGGTGAATATCATCAGTATCCTCCTAGGTTTATCAATTTCTGTGAAAATGCAATATGAAGAATTTTTACAAGTCGATACATTGATGGTTATTGGTTTAGGGCTGGTTGCCTTCATTATGGACTCGGTCGGCGGCGTGTTGTTTGCGAAAGTGCTGAACTTGTTCCGTAAAGAAAAAATCAATCCAATGATCGGCGCAGCCGGAATCTCTGCGTTTCCAATGTCTAGCCGGGTCATCCAAAAAATGGCGACAGATGAAGATCCGCAAAACTTTATCTTAATGCATGCAGCCGGTGCCAACGTTTCAGGACAGATTGCTTCGGTCATCGCCGGTGGCTTACTGCTGGCACTGATTGCTTAGGTCACTAGAAAGGAGAGGAAAATTATGAGTCAAGATTTACTGACTTCATTTGAATTGTTGTTATTCGGTTGGGGCGGCGTCTTTGTCGTGATCCTGATCATCTACTTCGCATCCTTGCTTTTGTCGAAGCTCTTCCCAGTAAAAAAATAAAGAAGGCATTGTATGTATACCCTAAAAAGAATCTGGCTGCAAAAAGATCCGGAAGTCTTTTTGCAATGGCAAAAATTGATCACCCGTGCTGGCTTAGCCGTCGGTGAAGAAGTAGCCTATACCGTCGGCATTTTTGACCAGCAAACCTTGATTGCTACTGCTTCTTGCTATGCCAATATCATCAAGTATGTGGTGGTCTGTGAAAAAAAACGCTCCGAACAGCTGTTGACGCAATTGATTTCGCACCTTAGCGATCATATCAAAGACGAGGGCTATACCAAGTCCTTCGTCTATACAGCACCGAAAAATCGTCTGTTTTTTGAATCTCTCGGGTTTCGTGAAGTGCTCGCTGCGCAAGACATCTTGTTCATGGAACAAGGCGTTCCTTCTTATGAAAGCTATGCCCAACAACTGCAACGGCAGCGAATCGGACAAAACAACGGCGCGATCGTGATGAACGCCAATCCTTTTACCAAGGGACATTTGTACTTAGTCGAAACGGCTGCGAGTCAAAAAGAACAGGTTTATGTGTTCGTTTTATCAGAAGACCGCTCGCAATTTTCTGCCAGTGAACGGCTGCAGATGGTGACGGATGGCGTGGCTCACCTGCCAAATGTAACGGTGCTGCCAACCAACAACTATCTCGTCTCTTCGGCAGTTTTTCCCAGTTATTTCTTGAAAGAGCAAGCACCTGAGGCGATCGCCAAAAAACAAGCCGCCTTTGATGCAACCCTCTTCAAAGAAAAAATTGCGCCGTTGTTGGCGATCACTACGCGTTTTGTAGGCTCAGAGCCTTACTCGCCCGTGACCCAACTCTACAACGAGGCAATGGCTGCCGTTTTTTCTCCCGAGCTTGAACTGATCGTGATCGACCGTCTGAAGATCAACCAATCAACCGTTTCGGCTACAAACGTTCGGAAAGCGATTGCAGAAAAAGATTTACTTTTCTTGCAGCAATTTTTGCCAGAAACAACGTTCTCATTTTTAATGCAGCATAACTATATTTAGAGGTGATAATAAGTGGAAATCAAAAAAAGTGCGGTTGCCGGCTCCGTTGAATCCAGTGATATCTTGATCGCGATCGAGCCCACCACAACCCAAACCATCGAGCTGACCCTCGATAGCAGTGTCGAAAAACAATTCGGCAAACAAATTCGCGCCGTCATCCTTGAGACGCTGAACCATCTAGGCGTGACACAGGCCAAAATCACCGCCACCGATAAAGGCGCATTGGACTGTACCATCAAAGCCCGAACTCTGACAGCCGTTCATCGGGCAGCCGAACAAGAACAGTATGCTTGGAAGGAGATCGACACATGGAACGTTTAAGAAGAACGATGATGTTTGTACCAGGAGCTAACGCTGCCATGCTACGGGATGCGCCATTGTATGGCGCCGATTCCGTTATGTTTGATTTAGAAGATGCGGTCTCCTTGAATGAAAAAGACTCTGCTCGGACCCTGGTGCATTTTGCCTTAAAAACCTTTGACTATTCTGCCATCGAAACCGTCGTGCGCATCAACGGCCTCGACACGGTGGGTGCCCTTGATATCGAAGCGATGGTCCTAGCGGGGGTCAACGTCATTCGACTACCGAAAACCGAAACCGCCCAAGATATCATTGACGTTGCCGCTGTGATCACACAAGTAGAAGAAGAAAACGATCTGCCTGTAGGAACCACCAAAATGATGGCTGCCATCGAGTCGGCCGAAGGCGTTTTAAATGCCCGAGACATCGCCACAGCTTCCGACCGCTTGATCGGGATCGCTTTAGGGGCAGAAGATTATGTCACCAATATGAAAACCCGTCGCTACCCAGATGGGCAAGAATTGTTGTTTGCCCGCAGTATGATTTTGCATGCAGCTAGAGCTGCAGGGATCGCCGCCATCGATACCGTCTTTTCTGATATCAATGACACCGATGGCTTTCTCGCTGAAACGACTCGCATCAAGCAGCTTGGTTTTGACGGAAAATCAGTGATCAATCCACGGCAGATTCCCCTAGTCAATGGGATCTATGCGCCTTCAAAAGCCGAGATCCAACAGGCCAAAGAAGTGATCTGGGCCATTCGCGAAGCCGAAAGCAAAGGTTCTGGTGTGATCTCCTTGAATGGCAAAATGGTCGATAAACCAATCGTTGAGCGAGCGGAACGCGTGATTGCCCTTGCCAAAGCAGCGAAATTGATTACCGAGGAGGAAGTGTAATTATGGTGTTAAACAAAGCAGGAAAAGACATCCCTGAATGCTATGCCAACCAATACGGGGTCTTTGAAAATGAAACGGCCAATATCCATGCCTACAAAGAAGCGAGTCGCAAGATCGAGCCAGTCCTGCCGGGCAAAAGCAAGGTCTTGGGCAGTATTCGTGAAGCCATTGAAAAAACAGGGTTAACGGACGGCATGACGATCTCCTTCCACCATCATTTTCGCGAAGGGGATTTTATCATGAATCTCGTTTTAGACGAGATCGCAAAAATGGGCATCAAGAATCTTGCGATTGCCCCTAGTTCCATCGCCAATGTCCATGAACCATTGATCGGACATATCAAATCTGGCGTCGTAACCAATATCACCTCCAGCGGTCTGCGGGACAAAGTCGGTGCCGCAATCTCCGAAGGCATTATGGATGCTCCAGTCATTATCCGTTCTCATGGCGGTCGGGCTCGTGCCATTGCCGCCGGCGATATCCACATCGATGTCGCCTTCTTAGGGGCCCCTAGCTCAGATGCGTATGGCAATGCCAATGGCACCGTCGGAAAAGCAACCTGCGGCTCATTGGGCTATGCGATGGTCGATGCAAAATACGCCGACCAAGTCGTGATCATCACCGACACCCTGGTACCGTTTCCAAATACCCCAATCAGCATCCCCCAAACGGATGTCGATTATGTCGTGGAAGTCGACGCCATCGGTGATCCTGCAGGGATCGCAAAAGGGGCGACCCGCTTTACCAAAAATCCAAAAGAATTGCTGATTGCTGAGTATGCAGCCAAGGTCATCACCAGCTCGCCTTACTACCAACAAGGCTTCTCCTTCCAAACCGGAACAGGCGGTGCCGCATTAGCCGTTTCTCGTTTTTTACGCGAAGCGATGATCAAAGATGAGATCAAAGCCAGCTTTGCCCTCGGCGGCATTACCAATGCCATGGTGGAACTGTTAGAAGAAGGATTAGTGGAAAAACTGATCGATGTCCAAGACTTTGATCATCCTTCCGCGCAATCGCTAGGGAAAAACGCCAATCATTACGAGATCGATGCCAATATGTATGCCTCACCGTTAAGCAAAGGGGCGTTTATCAATCAATTGGATACCGCCATTCTTTCCGCACTGGAAGTCGACACGGATTTCAACATCAATGTCATCACCGGTTCTGACGGTGTGATCCGCGGTGCCTCTGGCGGCCACTCAGATACTAGTATGGCGTGCAAAATGAGCTTAGTGATCGCTCCTCTTGTGCGGGGACGGATCCCAACGATCGTCGATACCGTCAACACGATCGTCACTCCGGGCGCCAGTATTGATGTTGTCGTTACGGAAATCGGGATCGCCATCAATCCTGCTCGCAAAGACTTGATCAGCCATTTTGAAGCATTGGATATTCCCCAATACACCATTGAAGAGCTAAAAGAAAAAGCCTACAGCATTGTCGGTCAACCCGAACCAATCAAGTACGGGGAAAAAACCGTCGCTTTGATCGAATACCGCGATGGCACGATCATTGATGTGGTCAAAAATGTCTGATGCCCTATTTTCAGGAACCCCTGTGACGCTAATCGACATGCTGCAGGCACGAGAAAATAGAAGCTCGCTTCAACGGGAGCTTCTCGCTGCGGATGAAAAAGCGGCATTGCTTGTTGCCACCATGAATATTCCCGGTCCCGTGAAAAATTCTGCCCCATTGACCGCCGTTTTTGAAGAACTCATTACGGAAATCGAAGAGGCCGTCAAGGAACTGATTCCACTGGCAAACCTCTACCGTAGTTTGGAAACCGGACCGGAATATTATCTCGTACTGCCCACAGATCCTTATGAACTAAAACAAATGATGGTTCAGATTGAGACCCATCATCCTTATGGTCGATTGGTGGATCTGGATGTCTTAGCCAAAAACCAAGACCAGCTTTTACCTATCAGCCGCACCGAAATCGGACTGCCGACAAGAAGCTGCTACGTCTGTGAACAAGATGCCAAAGTTTGTGGCCGTTCTAGAACTCATAGCGTAGCAGATATACAGCAGCAGATCCGTAAAATCATTCAGGAAAGAGTGAAAGAATGAAAAAAATCCAATTTACCGAAACCGTCTTGCGGGACGGCCAACAAAGTCTGATCGCTACACGAATGCCTACCAGCGATATGCTACCGATTTTAAAAACCATGGATCAAGCGGGCTATCATGCCTTGGAAATGTGGGGCGGCGCAACCTTCGATGCTTGTCTGCGTTTTTTAAATGAAGACCCATGGGAAAGATTGCGCGCAATCCGCAAAGAAGTGAAAAAGACCAAACTACAAATGCTCTTACGGGGGCAAAATCTCTTAGGGTACAAAAACTATGCCGATGACGTCGTTGCTGACTTTGTGACCAAATCGGTTGAAAACGGCATCGACATTCTTCGTTTGTTTGATGCCTTAAATGATGTCCGCAATTTAGAAACCGCCATCCGCGCCACAAAAGCAGCCGGCGGACACTGTCAAACAGCAATCTCTTATACTACTAGCCAAATCCATACGGTGGATTACTTCGTCGACCTTGCCCATAAAATGGCAAACCTCGGCGCCGATTCCATCTGTATCAAAGATATGGCAGGCGTTTTGACACCGCAAACTGGCTACGAGCTGGTCAGCCGAATCAAAGATGCCGTCGATCTACCGCTAGAAGTCCATACCCATGCCACCAGCGGCATCGCTGAGATGACTTACTTAAAAGTTGCGGAAGCCGGTGCAGACATCATTGATACCGCCATCTCCTCCTTTGCTGGCGGCACCAGTCAGCCAGCAACCGAATCTGTGGCGATCGCCTTAGAAGATTGCGGCTTTGCTACGGGACTTGATTTGCAGAAAGTCGCTGAGATTGCTGAACATTTCAATCCCGTTCGTGATCGCTTCCGTGAAGAAGGTCTGCTGAATCCAAAAGTCAAAGATATTGAACCTAAAACCTTGATCTATCAAGTACCTGGTGGCATGTTATCAAACCTACTCAGCCAATTGACGGAACAAGGATTGCAAGACAAGTATGAAGAAGTCCTAGCAGAAGTACCAAAAGTCAGAGCAGACTTGGGCTATCCGCCACTAGTGACCCCATTGTCGCAAATGGTCGGTACCCAAGCCTTGATGAATGTGATTTCAGGAGAACGTTACAAACTTGTCCCAAGTGAGATCAAAGATTACGTCAAAGGACTTTACGGTCAATCGCCAGCACCCATCACCGACGAAATCAAAGAAACAATCATCGGAGATGCTGAAGTGATCACCGTCAGACCAGCTGATCTACTGGCACCACAACTGCCAGCCTTTCGGGAAGAAATCGCTGAGTATGCCAAAAGCGAAGAAGACGTGCTGATGTACGCCCTCTTCCCTCAACAAGCCCAAGACTTTTTAGGCCGACGAGAAGATCCCTTTTATGATGTCCCCGTACAGACCGTGTCTGTGAGGATTGCGGTGGATTAACAACGAAGCCAGAAACAGAGAAAACGACTGAAAGTGCCCCTCACAAATTCGCTTGCTTGAGCAGATTTGTGAGGGTTGTTATCATTTACAGGCTGTTTATTCGTTTTTACTAATTAGCAGCGCAAAAATACATGCGCCATAGCCACTCCACCAATAAGCTTGCATTCGTCGTTTCTCGCTCACGTATTTTGGGTAGCTGAGAAGCCAGGATTGTACTTCCGCTCCATCCATTCTATAATCAGCTAAAAGAAGGGTTTTAAAGGAGGAGTTATCCATGCAACGATACATCGCTTTATTAAGAGGCATCAATGTCGGTGGAAAGAACAAAATTTCTATGAAAGAATTGAAAGCCGTTTTTGAAGAACTGGGGTTTAGCAATGTGGTCACTTATTTGAATAGTGGCAATGTGATTTTTTCTAGCGAAGAGGATGATCCACAAGCCCTTGCCGAAACGATTAAAGCAATGATCAAACGGTACTTTTCCTTTGATATCGCTATTTATATCATTCGCCAAACAGAGCTGCAGGAACGCTTGACCCATATACCTGACTGGTCAGGAACGGAAGATAAAACCATCTATGACAACCTGATCTTTTTGATGCCTTCACTGTCCTACGAGGAGTTATCTGAAAAACTCGGGGCTCCGAATGCCACCCTTGAACAGGTTTTTCCTTACAAAGACGTCGTCTTCTGGTCCTACCTCCGCAAAGACTATCAAAAAACCAATTGGTGGAAAAAAACAGCCAGCACTAGCGTCGGCAAGCAGATTACGATTCGGACCATCAATACCGTAAGGAAGATTGCGGAGCTGTGACGACATTCTAAAAAATATTCCTGTTTCAACTTATAAGAAAAACCGTCAGAAGGAGTCCCTCTGACGGTTTTTCTTTGACTATCGAATCGTCTTTTTCGCTTGATGGATTTCAATAAAAAGAGCCAGCAGAAACGTGAAGGTTACGATCCAAATTGAATATTTTTTCAAAACAAGACTGACAAAGGCTAGTAAACAAGCACCAATGACAAATGAGAGCACGACGATCGTATAGTTATGGGCATTGCGTCTTTGAAGCGACGTTTTATTCCGTGAGGTCAGATAAAGATACCATTCATTTAGCATTTTCCGATAATTGCCTGAGGTCATCATGATCGTATAAGGATTTCCTTCGATTTGCGTTCCAGTGAACGTCAGCATCAGCAAGCCACTGCCAAAAGCAAGCAGACCAATTTTAAAAAGGTGCAAGTTTTGAGACAACAATGGAATGATCAAGCTCGATAAAATAACAGGTAGCATGGTGTAACTGCGCCAATAATGACTGAAATTGCTGCGCTTTAGAAGAATACCTAATAAAAATCCTACCGTAAACAAAATGATCGATACGATCTTAGGCAGCATTTGCTGCCAATTATATTGGGATAAATTCGAAGCCATCAAAATAATGTTCCCAGTTTGAGTAGCAACTAATCCATGAAAGTAATTATGAGAATAGACATCTAATGCCCCACCTGAAAAAGCCATTAAAATCGCAAACAGACGACTGTTATTCGAGACAGAGACAACTTTATAAATTTTTTTTTTGCATAGTAGATTCCTCAATCGCTTGATAATTTTGCTAATAGCATTTGTTTTAGACGCTTTTCTTCTATTGATACATGAAAAAGATCGTTTATCCTTGAAATGGAGTTTTTTTCAATAGTAAGTATAACAGAATCAACATCTCCTCTTACTTTAACGAAAAGGAAATATATAGCAAGTAAAGAAGCCCAACAAAGCAAACTTCGTTGGGCTTTCCTTATAGGACGTTCGAAAAGAAACCTTTCGTTATCTTTTCATTTAGAAACCAATAGTTCAAACGCACCTGATTCTTATATGCTACTGGTTTTGCATGGCGGGCAGGTCATCCTTATTTAGTTTATTTAGATAAGGAATCATCATTAAGACACCCGCAACAAACGCGATACCTTCTGTAATCGTCATTGACCAAATCAATCCATCCAATCCATAGAAATGATGCAGCAATAAAACGATCGGAATAAAGAATGTTCCTTGAATCGTGGACATCACTCCGGTCTGAGCACCTAGTCCAGATGCCTGAAAGATGCCCGTGAATAAACCAGAGAAACCATTAAAGATCGAAGAAACCAACTGTGCCCCTAAAATCGTTAAGCCAACTTGGATCACACGAGGATCACTTGTAAATAACCCCAGCACAGGCACTCGCAACCAATACACAATCAATGCAAAAAGGATGGAGATCCCACCTATCCACAAAGATACTTCTTTCAGTGCTTCTTTCACTCGTTTCGTGTTATGGGCAGAGAAACTGTAGGCAAATAACGGTATGACGCCCAAAAATAGACCCATTGTTAAAAATTCCGGTAATTGCGTGATTCGAACAGCGATACCAAAGCTAGCCACAACATTGTCTCCATATTCAGCAGAAAAATTGTTCAATAATAATGTGGTGACGATCATGAAAGCTGATTTAAACAGCTCGGATATCCCTATTTTATAAACTTCTAGCTGATCTTTGATTGAAAGTTTCATGTTCTTTAAAAAGCCCTTCAATGTCTCGCTTTTCGTTTCTAGGAACCAGACATAATACGTTGTTGAAGCGATATTCGCAATCACTAGTGATAGCCCTGCACCGATCACATGTAGGTTAAAGACGAGAATCAATAATGCATCAAGTAGGATACTCACTGCAACACTAACGAACATGCCATACATTGATTCTTTTGATGCCCCTTCTGAACGCACCAACTGTTCCAAAGCAAAATTTAAAATGAACGATGCTCCACCAACAAACAAAATCAGTGAATACTGTTTTGTATACAAAAATGTCTGCCCACCTGCTCCTAGTAAATGAATAAACGGATCCATGAAAATTACTGCGACAATCCCTATGATCACACCGAGCAGGATGCTCGAGTAAAACGCATAGCCGGCAACTTTCTTGCCCTTTTGAGTGTCTCCATTTCCTAGTAGTCGTGTGATATAGCTTCCTCCACCAACACCCAGCATGTTCCCAACGGCCATCAACAGAATCGTAATGGGCATCGCCAAGGTAATCGCCGACATCATATTGGTATCATGGATCAATCCAATAAAATAAGCATTAATCAAATTATAGATCGTCGTGGTTGAAATACCAACCATCATCGGGATCGATAAATGGGCAATTGCCTTTCGCACCGGACTTTCGCTTAAGTAGTAAATATTGGATTCATTCATTGTGACTTCTTCCATGATGATTCCTCCTTTAATTAGATAGTTAACTATTAGAATTCTAACTTTAATGTAATAAGCAGTGATTGACTGCTTATTGCTCATAGACTTTGATCGATTTTTCTTAACAAACGAGTCAGTTCTTCGACTTCTTCTGCATTCAGTGCTTGGACCAGTTCTTTTTCTGCCGCATAAAAAGCTTCATTGGTTTGATCAATCAACGCTTTTCCTTTGGGCAAAACGTATATATTTTTTTGCCGCTCATTATTTTTTGGGATGCGGCGTTCGATATACCCTTTTTTTTCTAACCCTTGAAGCATACTTGTGATGCTGGCATCACGACGTTGAAACACTTGGGCCAAATCCTTCTGAATCAATCCCTTGTCTTCATTTTGTGCGATATACGCAATCATTCTTCCTTGCTGTTGACTGATATCCAGGTCTTTTATACGCAGTTCCATCGATTCCCGTGACTTATTCATAATGGACCGCATCAAATTCGAAACGATCAGTTCCTCCAAAACGACTCCCCCTTTTCGAATAGTTAGATATCTAACTATTCGAAAAGAATATACACCGGTTAAAAAGGAAAGTCAATAAAAAGATTCGCTACCTAATAATTAGACCTCTAATTATTTTCAAATTCAATAATGGTAGTAAGGCTAGGGAGTTCCACACTGTGGAAAAGTTACTGACAAAAGCAGACAACAAGGGACTTTTTATTGCCTTTTTAGTAAACGTGTATAAAAGAGCCCCTGGGTTCGTCGATTTTTTCCCTCATGGTATCACAGCCAATTAGAAAAGTAGGCTTTATTTTCCGCTCTTGCTAGCGAAAAAAAGAAAGCTTATCCAGAAATCATTTTCCGAATAAGCTTAAACTGATTTATCGATCTAATTAAAATAATTTGCGTCAACTAAGATCGGCTTCAATACTGTAGTAGGTATTATGAACTCTTGTGTCCCCATGTATCCAGCCGAAACTTCATATTTATCAAACGAAATAACTAGTTCATGATTTTCATTAATATAAAAATTCGGATCATTCTCCAACCAATTTGTATCATTATAGTCTAAAACCCAATATTTGATATCGCTATTTACTCTCATCCGCTCTTTCATTTGGTGCTCAATTTCCTGAGCCAGCACCTCTAAATAGTTTTCCGTTTTAAATAACATCTTTAATGATAATAAGACCTCGTTCTTTTTATCGAATGTATCAAATCGATGTTCGACATTGGTGCTCCCCACTGTCTCTTCAAACGTACGGTCGATTACTAAAAATCGATTATCATTGACTTTCACATCATAGGTACCACTGACATACATTTGTTTTTCGTCCACCTTATTTATTACGTCTGTATAACTTTGATATGCTCGTTGTCCTTCACGGAGATATTTTTCATTTAATTGCGAATACACTTGATTTTCTTCTGTTATCTTAGGCACATCAATAGTGATTTCTGCTTCCTCTTGACTGAACAGAAGCGTTTCCCCAGTTATAATTGATACCAAATCCCCCAAAATAGGTATTTCTGATGCAAAACCTCTAAAGGTAGTATTTTGAAGCATAATCAAAAAACTAAAAACCACCAAGATCACGCTTTCGACGCCTCTTCTAAGTACTTTTCGCTTCTTTTCTTCGTATACCTTTGCCTTTTCTATTTGAAAACGTGCAACTATTTCACGCTTTAATTGTTCCTGGTTTTCTCCATCAAACGTGTGCTGTTTCATTTCGCTCATTCTCCTTTTCATATCTTGTTTTTTTAATTTAAAAGATGCTTAAATTGAACAAGAGAACGGTACATCTTCGTTTTCACCGTATTCTCATTTAAATTAAGTATTTGAGCAATTTCCTGCAAGGTAAATCCATCAAAATATTTTAAAATGATGATATCTCTTTCCGGACTAGGCGTTCTCTCTAGAATTTCCTTTAGTTCAAGAAATTCACTTTGATCGAAACGAAAATGACTTAGTTCTATAGTTTCTTCAAAGGCTAACCCAAATGGTCTTAGTCTCTTCACTCGCCATTGATCAATCGCGGTTCTTACTAAAATTTTATAGAACCATGCTTGAAAATTATCAATTTCTACTGTGTTTCTAAAGCTTTTTAACGCCTTTTGAAAGCTATCCTGCAGGACATCTAAAGCATCTTCATGATCATAAACATAACTGTAGGCAATTCGATACATTTGATCATATTTACCTTCTATCAGTTCTTCCAGTAGATGCTCATAATAGCGCACTTTTTTTTGTTTGACTTCTATTCTTAAAAATAAAGATCACTCCTTCCACAACTCTCCAAGGGACTAGAAAAGACTGCTATTTAATTTCTCTTTGGTCAGCTAAACCAAAATACTGATTTAGTGGTTTTTGTCCATAAGAGAGCAATTCGCTTATAGTCACAAACTCATAGCCTCTTTTTCTTAGTTGACTTACCATTTCTGGAATGGATTCTACGGAACGTTCATGGATATCATGAATCAAAATGATTGATCCATTTTCTACAGTATCAATTACCTTATTTACAATCAAATCTTTATTTTTGACTTGCCAATCTTCAGAGTCTACATTCCATTGAATAATAGGCAATCCGATGGTTTTGGCAACGGCGCCGTTTACTGCTCCGTAAGGTGGTCGAAAGAGTTTTGGCAATACCCCTGTAGCATGAAATATTGCCTTATCAGTCTTCAGCACTTCTTCTTTGACTTTATCCAGGGTTACTTGAGTCAAGTCTGGGTGAGTGTATGAATGACTGCCAATTTCATGCCCCTCTCCCACTATTTTTTTCGCGACCTCTGGGTGCTTATCAACCATCTGACCTAAAACAAAAAAAGTCGCTTTGATCTTTTCTTTTTTTAACTCTCCTAGTAATTTTTTAGTAGACGTATCATTAGGTCCATCATCAAAGGTGAGCGCGATATAGTTTCTTTTTTGGTCTAAGGATTTTTTTGGCAGATTATTATCAGAAATGATCGCTGGATCAATAAAAGGCAGAATTTTTTCAATGTCGACAGTCATCTTTGTCACCCCTAAGACCTCTTTATCAAAAGCGATTTGTATTGAGTGAGGGAGAATGGTTATCTTACTATCCTTGCTTAAAAAGTCATTTGTTAACACTTGATCTAATTCTTCCTCATCAATTGTCGATTTTAATTTAGTTCGAGTACTAAGTAGCTGTTCTTGTACAATTCTGTTTATCGCAAGCAAGCCTGATTCATCGTTGACAATATCTTTTAATCGAGGCTCATTTCGATTTTTGGATAAGAGTATTTCAGATAATTCTTTTAATTCACCTAAATATTTCAAAGACTTTGTTTTATCATCCCAAATATATTCCTTTGTTACTAATTGTCGATTAATAAGGGCATCATTCACCTTTTCCTCATTGACATAGGAAAGCACCATTGACCGAGAATCCTTCAATTGTTTCGAAGCAACCTGAGTTTGAGCTTCCAATTGTTTTATAATATTTTTATTTTCAGTCGCAGAATAGTACAGGTAATATTTATTGTATTGATTATCGCCACTCTTTGATTCTTCAATCTGAGTGATATCACGATCAAAAATGCATTTTTAATTGTTTTTTCGACTTGCGTTTCAAAATTTGTTTGTTCTTCTCCATACACTTGACTCATTAGGTACTTATACGTGACACCCACTACTAACGTAAGAATCAATGCACAGAATATAGCTATTAACAGTAATTTTTTTCTCATAGTATTTCCTCTCTTTCGTTGTTCTATAGGGTATGACGAAAGAACAGGTCAATTAGTTTCATTTATTAGCAAGTTTTTATCAATCGTGAACTTTCTTAATCGTGATTCCTTTATCTCCATAATGTTGCTGTCTAAATTCATTAGCGAAAAATAGTAACTTCCAAATTATTCGTTTTTTCCTATCTTTTCCTTTAAGGTTTAGCTTTGACATCAGACCTTTACGTTTTCCCTTAACTATGTCATTAGACAATAGCGTTAGTTCTTAATCTTAATACTTGCGGAAAACAAAAAAAGGCTTCAAAAAATTTTTTTTGAAGCCTTTTTTAAGATAATTTGTATTTATGCAAACTCTATGACACATTGAATACGATAGAATTCTTCTTTTCTACACTTAGATCATAACCACAGATTTCTTTGAAATATGTCTTGATTTGTTTGATATTTCCTTTAACTATTGGTGGCATGACGCTTAGTTTCTCTTTTAATTCTTTGTTCGTCATGGCTTGACTTTCTTTTGAATGAACCAGGATCATACACGAACTATTCATCTTTTTTCGAACCAATCTAGCCGTCTTATTAATAAATGGCAGAAAAAGGAAAAAAGAAATTTCTCTTTTAATTATCAGGAATAGCATTCAATTCCCATATCAGGGTTGTGGAATAGCTTGTGGCTTCAGGATTTGAACCTTTCGGTACGTTGAGCGTAACACTTTCCCTTGCTGTATGCTCATCTCCAAAACGATAGATCCATGTGCCTGTTCCTTCAGTATCTTCTGCACGAATCAGTGCTCGCTTGTTTCCTGGTACCAACGTTAACGGGTTGGCTGTCTGTAAAGAAGGGGTATCGCCACCTTGAGCGGTCACTAATTGTTGATTTGAGAAAGTAATACTCGCACCTGTAAGCTGTTGATTTTTTAATCCTTCAAATTGTTTCGTCTGGGTAACCGATAGCTGCCAGCCATTACGCTCAGTAGCTGATCGACGATCGCTGATCTGAACATAGTTAGGACGCTCTTCCATCTCATTTACAGTTCCGTCTTCATTCAATAAACGTTGTGGTTGCGCGTAATAGGTTTGGTCATGAACTGAGATAGGTTGCGAGCCAAAGTTAAAGGAGGAAATGAAGTCAATACTCAGAAGCCCTTGATTTTCTGGCAGCTCTGGTTTATTTTCTGGGCTCACTTCTATTTCAGGATCCAATGGATCTACTGGTGGCATGGAGCCTTGTAAGATATAAACGAGCCAATAATTTTGTTGCTCTCGAGTAAATACCGTATTCAATAATTGATTGTCTCTTTCAAATAAAAACTTGTAGTTTTCTATTTCTTTAATCGTTACTTCTAGCTCCTCATTCACATAACCAATGATTGTATCAGATGGCGAAATAACTGTCCCGGCATCATCAATGTAATGAATTGTCACCTCGGACTCAGCACGATTAAAAAAGTAAGTAACATTCCGACGCTCAGCCTCTGGTTTTATGGTATTGTTTGTTTCATCGAAATAAAGTGCATCTGTCTCAACATGAATATAGTCATAACCAAGAAGGTACGGTTCATCATCAATCCCTGAATTTGGATTAAGAACTGCCTCTGATTTAAAAGGAATTTCTAACAATTGACTAGGTATTATTTCTTCATTTGTAGCTGCATCACGATAACTGACTTCAACTTCTCCTGTCCCTATTACATAGTCCATCTGTTCAAATATAAAGCTATGAACATTGTTTCTTGCACCTGTACTTCCTGAGATTAAAAAAGATAATGCAGTAGTATCGATTCCTTGCCAATCGGATATATCTCGTTCCCAGGTTTCTCCTTTATAGTTAATACGGAAAATGTTTGCTTCTTCACTTGGCAGATACTCAATGACTATATCATCGTAAGCGCCATTCAATGTACCTGTTCGCTTTGCTGGAGCATCGCTTCCCATATAAGTAGTCAATAAACCATTCGTCTCATGATAAACGTATCCAGCAAAAGGAGCCCCACCTAAAGCAGCCGGATCTCTAGCTGCACCCGCTCCCTGAGTTGTATTAAAATTTGAATCCAATTTGAATCCAAAGCCTCCTGTTAGGCCAGCAATCCCCATACCGTTTCCACTATTTCCAACAGCAGAATTTTCAGATCTATGGAAACCAAAAGCCATACCATCTGCACCATTCGTATTAGAACCAATATTTGCCTTCCCTGTCAAAACAAATGGATAATTTACACTTAATTTTTCCTTCAATGTAACATTTCCAACTTGATTATTACTAGCTGTAGTTAAGGTTACTTCCCCTGTTTCTGAATCATACGTTGCAGAACCCTGTAAGTCAAAATGCTGCAAAAAATTATCTTTTGTGACGGTAGCATTTGAACTGTATTCATTATCTAAACTTTGCGATGGCTGCTCCTTCATTTGATTCTCTTCTATTGCATTCTCTTTCGCTTCCAGATCCGCTTGTACTGTTTGAGCATCATCAGAAGCTTCTATTCCTTCAGTAGGGTTCTCCACATTACTATCTTCTTGTTCACTGATTTCAAGATAAGCCGTTGCTCCTCCCACAGACAGTTCATAGCGTCCTGCTTGTTCAAATACTAAAGGAAGAACAAACGTATTTTGCGCCCGTTTTGACTGAACCAGCCATTCCTGAGACTGCTCTATCTGTTCGACTGATCCCCCTGCCGGTAACTGCTCGTTGATAAGCGTTGCTTCTTCAGGTAAAAATACTCGTGCCTCTGAAACTTCTTGATCAGAAAAGAAGGTTACTTGTATGGGTTCTTCTACCGTCCCTTGCATCCGCGCCTGAGTAAAGAAAAAGCGCGCATCACTAGCCTGTTCTTCTTTTTGAAGGTTTTTCATGGATGGGTGTTCTACCTGTTTTTGTTCCTCAGTGTCCATCGTTGTCTCAGCGTAGACCATGCCAATCGATAGAATTAATGCTTGCATCATTAGAATAGACGCCCCTAATAGAAGCAGCGGTCTTCTTAATCTCGTGGTCATTCCATTCACTCCTTTTTACTACTCTTGTTCGCTTCTGTTTGCTTTCTTTTTTTGAATAAGTAGATAAAGAATGACCCCCAGTAAAAGAACAAGTAAAATGATTGCGCCAATCATCCACCAATTCATACTTGAATCAATGGTCACATCTGCTTGATTCAATGCCCTGGCTTCATCTGCTTTAATTGTGAAGGGTCTCTCCCATACCCACTCATCTTCACCAGATATTGCTCTTAATTTCAATACATAGTCGCCACTTTGAAAGCGATCGCCTTCTAACGAGATTGGAAAATCAAAATTAGAATTAGGCGCCATTTGCATCATTTCTTCACTCGCTTCATAAAGAACCTCGTTTTCTCCTGCTCGTTGTACTGTCGCTTCCACCGCTATTCGATTGACAAAGGTAGGCGTGAAGTTTTGGATCGTTGCACTAATCACATTCCGATAATTCAACTGATCTGCAAAAACAGCTAATAAATCGAGATCCGGTTGAACTGAATCCCGAGAATTGCTGACAACAATCCCAATCACATAGGCAAATTCATTTTTGATCGCTACGCCTTCTTCATTGATTGCCGTTTCTTCTTGCTCCTCTTTGACTTCCGAAATCCGTAGACCTCCCGCTAAAAATCCCTCAAACGATTCTTCTGGCATATGTAAAGGAACACTAATTGTTTGGGTTTCATTTCCTGCCAGTTCAATGACGCCAGATGAGTCAATCAATTCGTCCAATGAATAAGTAAGGCTACTATCTGGTTCTTGGGCATCTTTTCCGTACTCAACGACTCCATGAACATTGGTATACGCTGTATGAGGGGTTACTTGCACTTGAATTGGGTCACTACTAACATTTTGCAGTTTCAATGCTAAGGTTTCTGTTGCTCCAGCTGCTAGATTCAAATCGAAATAACTATTTGATCCTTCTACCTGGCTTTCAGGAAATTCAGGCGTGACATAAAATGACAGTGTTTCCTCCGCTTGAGCTACTGATGGAAAAATTCCAAAAAGAAGAAAAAGAAGCGTAAGTACCCACCAAGAGGCTCTTTGAGAACGATGAGCTAAAGTTGTTTGTTTCAAGGTTACGTCTCCTTTCTTAGAAAAACAGCGTCACAATTTTACTGTGACGCTGCCGAGAGTTTCAAAACAAATGGTTACAAGGCTTTTATAGTTCGTCTCCAGGTGTTAAGTTTAATTCCCAAGTTAGCGTTGACGTATACGTTGTCGCATCTTTGGCTGTTGAACCTGGAATCGACAATTGTATTGCGTTGTTTTCTACAACGTCTGTCTCAGGATTAAAGTCCTCTGCTTCAAATTGGGCAGTCAAGTCTGCTTGGTCTCCCCAGATAACTGAAGAAGCTCCTGCACCTTGTCCTTGTGCCGCAGTCATCACTGAACGCGCTGCACCATTAGGAAGTAATGTTAGTCCAGCCTGGTGCACTGTAGGTTCGTTATCAGTATTGCTACCTTCATAATTTAACTGAGCATTAGCAAAGGTGATTTGCGCTCCCGTTAGAATTTTATTTTGTGCTTCTGGAGCTTCAAAATCACTTAAGCTCACTTTTAGATCCCATCCAGCATTGGTTCCACGAACGTCTTGTACTTGAGCAAAACTAATATATGGAACGTCAGTAGGCCCACCTTCTTCTGGATTAGCGAGTTCAGCAGTCTCTGCAACCATATTATATGTTTGATCTTGGTTGGAGATGACCTGAGTACCAAAGTTCATTGTAGGTGCCTGTACGATAGACAATGGACCTGTAACTGGATCGATAATTGGTGGAATAATCACATCCGGATCAGGTACAGGAGGGATGACTTCCAGATCACCGTCTTCATCCGCTGTAAACTGGATTTGACCTTCGGTTGTTACTTCTCTCATTTCATCGGCAAAAACAGAAGCTGCTCCTCCTGCTAAAATAGTAGTTGATAGTGCGGCAATTGTTGCTAAACGAATAAATTTCATTTGGTTATTCCTGCTTTCTTATTGTTTTAGATTTTTATTATGATTTCTTTTTTGTTTCCATAAGAGGAAGACGAAACTGATTAGAAAAACGCCTAGCCAAGCGTGCCATGAATGTCCTATTTCGTTTGTTTGTGGCAACGTACCATCTGGTTTGGCCACTTCGGTAATTGGTGATCTGACAATAGTTTCGGGCGGCGCTGGATCAGGTGTACCAATGGGTTCATAGACACCAGTAAATCCAATGGTCCCATTTGTTTCAACTTGCTGGACTTCTGCAGCGTTTACCAACGGTAATGATAAAACTGAGAGTATTCCCATAAATATTATCCACCTTTTTGTTTTCTCAATCATGATCCTCCCCTTTGTTGTATCTCAAAATTCTTCGTTTTTGGGTTGACGACAAAAAAAGACATTCGATCGGATCGAATGTCTTGGAAAGTTATTAGATTAGGTTTTCTATTTTAGAGAATACATAACAAATATCTATTCTAAAAAACGAAGGTTTTTGATACTTTTATTTGTAAGTTTGTATGCATACCTTTTTCTTACATGATTAAGGTTACCTGATTTTTTGGTCAAATTGGAATCAACATTTTCATAGACAGATGAAATAAATGAAAAAAACACTCGTTAATACTTTTAACGAGTGTACGGAGATTAGAGAAATGGTTTTCGATACGGATCAATTTTTCTTTCCAGATTCCGCCAGTCATGCTCATCTGGGACAGCTTTCAATAACAAGTAATCTGTTTCAATAATATAGTCTAAGAGGTACCGATTATAGTTTGTGACAATCAAATCAATATGATCGGCATTTAATATTTCTTGTGTCAGATGTTGCAATGGCAAAAAGGTCAACGTGTGCTTTGTCCCAAACTGTTGCATTGCACGAGTTCGAATCTGTTGGCAGATGAAGTGATCACCTTCTAGAAGAAAATAAATTCTTTTTGTCGGTGAATAAAAATCAAAAATCAAATCACTGTAGATCGTTAAACTCACACAAATATCTTCAAGATATGGCGCAGCCAAAAAGTCTTTTCTTTGATGCTTCTTTAAAAATCGTAAATTCCGTTGATAGTTTTCATTGTCAGAACGCATGAGAGATTCTTTGATGTCCTGTGCCTCTTTGTTCAATGCAGGAGCTAACGCATAGTTCACTTTTCTAGACAAAAAGAAGGATTGCAAGAAAATTTTTATCTTGGCATAGCTCTCATTTGTGAGCTCAAACTCTTGTAAGTAAGCCTCCGTAAGTTTGGCAATTTCTGATCCTTGATGAAACTGCTGGTAGAACTTTTCCTCCGATGCTTCTCGATCTAAGGTACGTTTACAAATAGTAACTAAATAAATCCATGCAAATTCTTCCTTCGCTAGTTCTACGCCGTAAAGCTTGTTGATTCCGTCTTTTAAAGAATACAGGAGGGAGAAGCTATTTCCTTTGTAGGCTAATTCAATCAAGTATTTCGGGACTGTTATCGGAAAACCAAGGCTCGCCCGTTTGATTGCAATAAAAAAAGTATAGTAAAAAGCAGCTGGTGTTGTTCCAGAGCCAATATCATATTGTCCTAGTTTGTTGTTTAACTGGGTTAAGACCAACTCATGCAATGCGGGGTCGGGAACAAGGGTATGGGCAGTATCAATCCCTTCGTAATAAAAGTCTTTGAAGAATTTCCGTAAATCCGCTTCGCTCCCTTCAATTGTCAATGGATTCGACACCCATTTTAACCGATAGCTGCTCAATATTTTGTTCGATTGACCCAACAACCGTCGAAACGTGCTCTCAGAAAAATGATAATGATGGGCCAACTCGTCAATATCCATCAATTCCCCTTGAAAAATATGACCGATGATTTCAAATAAACACTCATTTTCTAGCAAATCTTGTTTCTTTTCTTGGTACACGGAAGGTTTTTTCTCTTCAAAAAGAAAGCCACTATTCCCCGAAATTAGGGTGATACAATCACCAAAATAGTCTTTCACATACTTGAGATCATTTGCAATTGTGCGTTGTGTGACTTGCATCTTTTCTGCCATTTCACCAATTGTAAATAAACGATCTCGTTCCATCACACTCAAAACTCGAAATAAGCGCTTAGTTGTGCGATTACTGATAAATGCTAACTGTAAGTCTCTCATATTCTCCGCCTCATATCTCACTACGTCTTTTGTCTAGATGTTACATACATAACACAACAACAAAAAATGAGCAACACACGGCTCTTAACCACTTCATAAAAAAATAAGCTGCTTCTAAACACAAAAAGGCTCAAACGCTCTTATGCTTTTCCATTATTATCTATTTGCTTACAAAACATTCTAATCTCCTTAGCGATGGTGGAGAAGAGGAATGCTCTCGAGCTTCTTTCATTGCAAAAATCTCCTATAAATGGTTTAATGGTTTAAACTTTTAAACCATACAGGAGAGACAATTATGATAGATTATGCCAATCTGCAACAAGATTTTTCTGAATTAAGTGATTTTTTAATCGCGCTAGGTGACAAAAAAAGACAAGCTATCATCATTCGGTTGCTAGAAGAGGAAAATTGTGCTGGCTTACAGGTCACTTCCTTATTAGAGGCCACCAATTTATCTAGACCCGCCATTTCACATCATTTGAAAATCTTGAAAGAAGCCAAAATCGTGAATTTCAGGCAAGAAGGAACAAAAAATTATTACTATCTCGATCATGAGCAAACAGAAATAAAAAAACTCCAATCCTTTTTAACGAAAGTCATTCACATTATGAACGAGAGGGACCATTCATGAAGAAAGTATTAGTTGTTGAAACAAACATTCAAAAATATGCTGGCACGAACGAGGCTACCGGACTTTGGTTAGGAGAAAGTGCCGAGTTTCTAGATGAGGTCTATCAACAAGGGGTTGACGTTGATTTCGTAAGTCCATTAGGAGGCTTTGTTCCTCTAGATCCAAGAAGCATGAAATATATAGATCAAGCCATTATGAACATTTATCTGGAAGAAAATTTCATTCAAAACGGCTTGATTCAAACGAAAAAACCCGCAGAAGTAAATCCAAATGACTACCATGCGATTTATTTTACCGGAGGGCATGGTGTCATGTGGGATTTTCCTGATAATAAAGAGCTTCAAGAACTCGCTTTAGCTATTTATGAAAACAATGGGTATATTTTATCTGTTTGCCACGGAATCGCTGGTTTACTAAATATAAAAGATAGAGAAGGAAGCTTTTTGATTTCTGGAAAAAAAATCACAGGATTTACGAAAACCGAAGAATTTCTCGCCGGGAAAATGAACAAAGTTCCTTTCTTTAATCAAACCGCCGCAGAAGAAAGAAACGCTCAATTCAAAAAAAGACGCTTTTATAAAGCATTTGCCCTAAAAGATGGGCGGATCATCACTGGCCAAAATCCTTTTTCTGTACGTGCTGTAGCAAAACTATATCTTGAGGAGGTACAGTCATGCAAACAATTTTAGGAAGCAATGGACAAATCGGCTATGAACTAGCAAAAGAACTATACAAAAATTACACAAATGAGCTTCGGCTAGTTAGCCGGAAGCCTCAAAAAATCAATCCTACAGATCAGATCGTTTCCGCAGATTTGATGGACTTTTCGCAAACGAAAAAAGCGATTGAACATAGTGAGATTGTTTACTTCACTGTTGGGTTACCGATGGATGCGGAGCTGTGGGAAACCAATTTTATGAAAATCACAGAAAATGTCATTCGCGCTTGCCAAGAAGCACAGAGCAAACTGGTTTTTTTTGATAATACTTATATGTATCCAAAGGATCGTACACCCCAAAAGGAAGACACGCCATTTTCTCCAGCAGGCAGGAAGTCCCTCGTACGCTCTAAAATGGCTCAATTGGTTTTATCCGAGATGGAAAGTGGCCGTTTAGATGCGGTGATTTGTCGAGCCCCAGAGTTTTACGGCCCTGGCAAGACCCAGAGCATTACTAATACACTCGTCTTAAACAATATAGTCCACAATGCTCCCGTCAAAATACCTGTCAATAAGGACACTTTACGCACACTTATATGGACACCTGATGCTAGCCGAGCAATGGCCCTTATCGGAAATACGCCTAGTGCCTATAGCCAAACTTGGCATTTGCCCTGTGATACACCTCATAGTTTCCAAGACATGATCGATCTCGCCGAAAAAATTGAAGACAAACCATTGAAATACCGCGTCATTCCTTTGTGGCAATTTAAACTTGCTAAGCTATTCAGTAAAAACGCGCGCGAACTAAGTGAGTTATTACCTAGATACACGGTGGATAATCTTTTTGTCTCTGATAAATTCAAAAAGGCATTCCCTCATTTTAAGATCACAACGTTTGAAGAAGGCATTAGGCAGGTACTTGTTGAGAATAGGGCAGGATGACTGACAACACTTTATTAACCCCAATGAAGAGAATGACTGATGAGAAGCTACCCAGCTTTTAGTAAATCAAATTCAAAGGATGTTCGCGTTTGTAGAAAGTTGAATCTTTACCGTTAGCAAAACCGTTCATTACACCGTCACTATTATTAATAAAAAGGATATTCATCCCACCCAAACACAATTAGCACAGGAATATAGAAAGCCAATTAGGCGTAGGCCTAATTGGCTTTAATAAGACATTCTGTTTCCTTTTTCTTTGCTCGGGCTAATAGAAAAAAAACAAGCACTAAGAAGTAATTTTGAGGCAGCTAGACAACAATATAACTGAAGACGAGAACGAAAGAAAAAATTCTTATTTGCGACATTCGATTACGCAAAAAATATATATGAACATCTATTATTAGCCATCCTTTTTTCTAACTCACATTTTAGTTAACCTTTTTATCTATCCCAACTGCTATAAAAACTCTCTCACACGTTCTTTAACATGCTGCTATTGTTCCAACTTCTTTATTGCTAAAGCTAAGCAGCCGATCAAACCTGCATCGTCAGCAAGCATTGGAGTTAGTAAGTATTCTTCAAGAGCAGGGGTATCCACATAGGAACCCATTTTTTCTTTAAACGCTTGGCGAATCAACTCGAGTAGTTGCGGCTGTTTCATTACACCCCCACCTAAAATTATTACTTCCGGTGCATATAGTAACGTTGTGTTATACACACACTGAGCAAGATAATCTGCCTCAATCGCCCAATAAGGATGATCAAATGAAATGGTCTGGGCTTTTCTTCCAAAGCGTTTTTCAATCGCGGGGCCTGAGGCTAACCCTTCCAAACAATCATGATGAAAAGGACAGATTCCTTCAAATTGATCTTCATTATGACGTTGTAAGAGCATATGTCCCATTTCAGGATGACTGAAACCTGTGACTATTTTTCCATCGACTACAGCACCACCACCAACACCAGTACCAACGGTGTAATAAAGAACACTATTTTTACCTTTTCCATACCCTGCCATATATTCTCCATAACAAGCAGCATTTACATCGGTAGTCCAATAGATGGGAACCGACAAGGCGTTTTCCAAAGCTCCTACAAAATGATAATTTTGCCAAGCTACCTTCGGAGTGTTGGTGATATATCCGTAAGTTCTTGATTCGATTTGAATATCAATTGGCCCAAATGCTCCTACACCAATTGATGCGATATTTCCTTTGTACTTATCAAAGAAATCAAACACTTGCTTCATCGTTTCTTCTGGTGTTGTGGTAGGAAAACTTTTCCGTTCTATCACTTGTAATTGTTCATTACCAATCCCACAGACAAACTTTGTTCCACCAGCTTCAATTCCACCATATAACATTTTATCTACACCTTTCATTCACTTATCTTCAAAAAAAGAAACGTATTTGCACTAAGCAAAATCGTTTCTCACTAAAGGTTTCGTTGTGCCACCTTCGCCAAATTCAATCGGCAATACGGTACGTTTTTCTACTGTCTCTCCATTAATGACAGCAATTAATTTTGCCACTGCCACTTCCGCCATTTGCTTTGTAGGTTGGGCAATTGTTGAGACGAGATAAGGGTCTCCTTCTGTCATCTTTTGACCATCAAATCCGATAACTTGGACATCCTCTGGTACGTTTTTCCCTATTTTTTCAAGCATACCAATGACAGCTAATGCCATCGGATCGTTGATCGTAAAAATCCCATCGATATCAGGATTCTCTAACAAAAAATTTGTTACACGTTCTGAGAGATGGTCTAAAGGTTCTAACATATCTAACGCTTTATAGGAAATCCCCAGTTGACGGCACTCGATCTCAAAATATTTTCGACGACTCTTCGTTTCATTCGGTGTTTCTTGGTACCCACCGATATATGCTACATTCTGACATCCTCGGCGATAAAGTTCATTTGCAGCCAAACGTCCACCGGCCGCATTGTCAGCGGTCACATAAATCACCTCTTCAGTGAAATAACGGTCAATACTAACAAAAGGCAGATTACTCGAAATGTATTCATCGATATCTGAATAAGTAATTCCAATGATGCCGTCTACTTTATTTTGGCTGACCATCTGGATATATTCTTGTTCTTTTTCACTATTCCCACTGGAGTTACACAAATAAAGCTTGTAGTTTTGTCTTTCTAATGCTGTTTCTACATGGTAGGCAAATTCGCCAAAAAATGGATGCCATACAGTGGGTAGAATCAAAGCAACCGTATTCGTATGCTTCATCTTTAACCCCCGGGCATAAAAATCTGGTTGATAGTTTAACTCTGTCATTGCTGCTTCAACTTTTTCTCTAGTAGAAGCTTTAACAGAGCCGTTATTCAATACCCGGGAAACAGTTCCTACTCCGACACCTGCTAATTTTGCGACATCTTTCATTGTTGCTTTCATAGTTGATCCCTCACATTTCTGCACAAGTTTAGTATAATGAATTTTGTCATAAATTACTAATTTTTTCAAAATACTAATAGCAAAGCCATGGGAAATCTAGCTATCTGTTCTTTTCTAAAAATATTATCCTTCAAAACCTATTAAATAATTGATACACCGCCTAAGCAATCAAACATTTATTTCACACTCGCTGTTTCAAAAGCTTGAATACGACTTTCTCCAATCGAATGAAACAAGATATCTCGAGCTTTTTCCAGCTCATAGAAAGTAGCCGTCATAACTTCTAAACCATTAATAAAGACTTCAACTGATGAGGTATCTCTAAAAATCTCAAGAACGAGCTGATTATCAATCAAAGGTACTTCAACTTTTCGGACATTCAGAGATTCTTCTTCCGCCCCTGTAAGCTCTCTTCCTAGTTTCTGACGATCCAATTCAAAAACCTGTTTAGCAGTGTCATAAGTTAGTTTGAGACAATCCGTCTTAGACCGCAGTAATTCAATTGTAAAAACTTCTGCTTTCTCCAAATCTGCGACTAGATGTAAATATGAAGAATCCGACAGTGCGTTTCGAAATACGACTGATGTGTCAGTCACTGCGATATTTTCACTGCCTTGTTGATAAACTAAATGACTATATACAGTTGAGATGGGTTTTTGTACCAATCGATTTTTTTTCACTCTTAACTCTCGGGGCAAACTCATAGAGCCTGCCCAAAGATGGCCTAACTCATGTGTAGGCAATGTACGATCCCACATCTGCATCCAAGCAATCATCACCCGTCCACCATTAGGATCTGTTGTTGTTTGTGGTGCATAAAAATCCATTCCAAAATCCATTTCATGGAAATTATCAACTATCATCTGACCTGTTTCCCAGTCTACCTCACCAATACAAGCCATGGTAGAACTGATATTATGATATTCCAGTCCGTTCTTCTTGATTTGTATCGGTGACATGATTAAGACATCTCGTCCGTCTAAATGGAATAAATCAGGACATTCCCACATTATTCCTTGCTCTGAAGTCCCTTCTAGCAACACAGAGTAAAAGTGCCAAGTATACAAATCTGACGATTGAAACATCACTATTCTACCAGTAGACTGTGTAGATTTAGTAGCTACTACCATATAGTAAGCATCGTTGTGAACAATTACTTTAGGATCACGAAATTCTTGTATCAGCCCATTTTCACCTAGCTGTTTTTCTGCTACCACAGGATTACCACTGTATTTGCTAAAATGAATACCATCTTCAGAGACCGCCAAACATTGATGCTGATGGCTAATACCATCAATTTCTTGGCACCCTGTATAAAATAAATATAGTTTTCCGTCTCTTTCAATTGCACTTCCTGAGAAACACCCGCCACTATCATAAGGTTGATCTGGGGCTAACGCTACTGGTAGATCTTCCCAATGGACCAAATCACTACTGCGCGCATGTCCCCAATGCATAGGCCCCCATCGACTATCGTAAGGATAGTATTGATAGAAGAGATGGTAATGCCCTTTGTAATATATAAACCCATTGGGGTCATTTATCCACCCGACGGGTGCGGAAAAATGATAGTTTTGTCGATACTGAGGGTTAACTTTTCCTCGCATCATTTCAATAAATCGATTTGCTTTATCCAAAATCGCCGTTTCTTCTACTAACACTTATTGTGCTCCCTTCAAAAAATTATCATAGCCAGTTTGTTTTATTTGAATCCATTCTTCCAAACCTACACGTTCCAATTCAGCAAGGTATTCTTCCCATTCTTCATCGATTTTACCGCCGGTGATCCACTCTGCTCTTTTGCGATAGATGTAATCCCACATATCTGTTTCAATTTTTGCTAATCGATCTGTTTCTTCTTTTTCTAAAAAGACACGTGGATAGATATTGTCTTCTGTAATATATGGCAAATACGTGTCATGCATCAAATCTAAACGCCACTTCGCATCATCTGGCATAGTAGTGACTGTGCCGTAATAAGAATCAAGAACTGCTAATGGTCCTCCAGCTTCGGTCTTTTGTCTTAGTTCCCCCGGTGCTGTCCCCTCTAAAGGCAAATGTTTTAACATACCATCCTTTAATTCAAAAATATTCGCCTGTGCTTCATCACCGTAGGTTCCCCAGTTATTTTGGACAGACTGTAACGGTTCATACATTTTATCTATCCACCTAGCTGTAAGTTCCAAGTTTTTATTCGCACTAGTAATTACGAAACGATCTCTTGAGAAACCCATGCCATTCGTACGAGTAACGTGTTTCGTTCCATCTGGTCCCGCTAAGACTGGCAAGACGTCATAACTATCATCTGCACCCGTGATATTTGCTTTATCCCAAGTAAAGTACACGCCATACTTATGTTCTTTCCCTTTGGCAACATAAGTATTCCAATCTTGTTCGAAAGCCTCTTTATCAATAAGACCTTTATTATTCATTTCATTGAAATATTTGATGGCTTCTTTATACCCTTCTTTGTTAGCAGTAAATTGTACCTGGCCATCGTTATCAACGACTAAGTGGTCATCATTATCACCTAGACCGAATGCCCCCATTAAAAATTTTAAGTCTTCGTTTCCTCCATTGTTAATAAAGCTAAAAGGAATTTCATCTGCTTCACCATTACCATTTGGATCTTGCGTCTTGAAAGCCTCCAACACAGTCATCAACTGATCAGTGGTTTGCGGCATTTCAAGACCCAAATTATCCAACCACTCCTTGTTGATCCAAGCCATCCCATTTACTGTATGAATCGACTCTTTTCCTTCGCCTAATTCTTCAATCCAAGGCATAGAGTAAATGTGACCATCAGGTGCAGTAGACATTTGTCGGTATTCGGGGTTTTCATCAAAAATTTTCTTCAGATTTGGCATATATTCTTCGATCAAGTCTTCAATCGGTACAATAACGCCACTTTCCGCCCAGTTTAATAAATCATAGTCACCTGCAGCGGCGTTGAAGATGGCATCTGGTAAATCCCCACTAGCGATATCCAAATTTCTTTTTTCGGCAAAATCACTACTGTAGTTTGTCCAATCAATATGGAGATTGGTCTCTTCTTCTAATCGTTGGAAAATCAATTTGTCATTAGGATCATTGGGAGCCAAAGGGGCACTTTGAGACATCATTTTTAAAGATACTTTTTCTTTCAATGGAAAAGAGACATTTTCTAGTTCATAATCAGGGCTTGATTTACTCTTTTCTTTTGAGCCTCCACAAGCCCCCAAAATTAGTACGGAAGTAAAAACGATTGGCAGCATCCATTTTGCTTTCATCTTAAAATCTCCTTTATAATTTTTATTCATACAAATAGTGAACAATACTTACCCTTTAACAGAACCAACTAAAACACCTTTATCAAAATATTTTTGGAAGAAAGGATACATTATGATTAATGGCAGACTAGAAATGACGATCGTTGCGTATTTGATCAACTCAGCAATTTGTTTCATTTCTGCCATGGCAGTATTGGCTCCCACCATGTCTTGTGAAGGTTGGTTTTGGATCAAAATATTTCTTAATACGAGTTGCAACGGCTGTAAGTCGGGATCTTTGATGTAAATCATGGCATCAAAATATGAGTTCCATTGCCCAACAAAGGCATATAAAAACAATACGAACATAATTGGTTTAGCTAATGGAAGCATGACTTTGAACAGTATTTGCAAGTCATTGGCGCCATCGATAGTAGCAGCTTCAGAAAGTTCTTTTGGCAAAGCACTAAAATAGGTACGGGCTAAGATAATATTCCACACATTTATAGCACCTGGTACGATAATCGCCCATACACTATCTAACATGCCCAAGTTCTTTACCAATAAATAGGTAGGTATCAAGCCGCCACCCACGAACATTGTAATGACAAAAAAAGTCATAATAATCTTTTTCCCCGCCAAGTTAGGTCGAGACAAAGGATACGCAGTGATCATCGTAATAAATACAGTCAATAAGCTGAAGCTAAAAGAGTAAAACAACGAATTTACAAAACCGCGTAAAATGGAATCATCTGCAAATACCCGTTGATATCCTTGTATTGTCCAATCTTTCGGATTGAAGCTTATACCTTTATTGATCAAAGTAGCTGGGTCCATAAAAGAAGCTACCAGTACATAAATCAGCGGAACAATGGTGATGACGACTAAAAAAGTTACAATCACTCGATTCAACCATAAGATTTGACGGTCGATTTTTGATAAAGCACTATTCATAATTTTCTCCTTTCATTACAAGCCTTGACCATCGTTTAGCCGCTTGGTTATATTGTTGACAATCAGTAATAAAACGACATTAATAATCATATTGAACAGACCAACAGCAGCAGAGTAGGCATAATCACCTGATTGCAAGCCGACTTTGTATACATAAGTGGAAATGATTTCTGATGCAGGGATGTTCATTGAAGTTTGCATCAAGTAGGCTTTTTCATATCCTACATTCATAATACCGCCGGCGGCCAAGATGAAGCTGATCACCATCACAGGCCTCAATGCAGGCAAATCGATATGCCAAATCTTTTGTAAAATATTTGCCCCATCGATATTTGCTGCCTCATATAAATCGGTACTGACTCCCGCCAGTGTTGCGGTGTAAAGAATGGAGGACCAGCCGATTCCTTGCCAAATTCCCGATAAAATATAAATCGTTCTGAAATAAGCTGGATTAGACATGAACATAATTGGTTGCCCCGTAACCTTTTCTACTAACCCATTAATAGGTCCATTTGCGGATAGGAACAAAAACAGCATCCCCACGATAATAACTACTGAGATAAAATTCGGCGCATATAGAATCAACTGGATTTTCTGTTTTATTTTTTTATTGATAATTTGATTCAAGCTCAGTGCTAAAATAATTGGTGGAAAAAAACCTAACAATAAACCATAAATGCTAATTTTTAATGTGTTGCTCAGCAAAAGCGTAAAATTTGGTGAACTGATAAATTCCCTAAAGTGATCTAGTCCTACCCAAGGACTTTCCAAAATTCCTAGCATAGGATTATAGTCTTTAAATGCAATCACAGCACCGTACATTGGCACATACTTAAAGATAAACGTCATGATGATACCTGGTAAGAGCAACACGTACATCCACTTATCACGCCGCAACTGTTTCTTTAATTTTTCCCACTTCGAGATATTTTTTTTATCCCGTTGTACCGCCCTTATCTCACCACCTGGTCCCAATGTCTTTTCCAATTCAATCTCCTCCCAATACATTTTAGAAACGTTTCCATTTTCGTCTAAAAAAATAAAAATTTAACGAAGATGCATTTTGGAAACGTTCCCACTATTTTCGTTTATAGATTACCATAGCCATTTTTTTAAGTCAATATTTTTTTGTAATTATTCTTTCACCCACACTAAGCTTCCTTCAATTCATTTATGGTTTTCGAAAATTGTTAAAAAATAAGGATCTCGATTATTTCATTAATCCTATTTTTCTCTACTTTTCTAGCATTCTTCTTTTATGAGTTTACTTATCACAACTCGCATCCTCTAATCTCTTTTCTACCAATCATTCACTATTTAACCGTTCCAATCGGAAGATTATCTGGTTAATTATTTAAAAATAGCTCGGATTCACATTTATTTTTTGCTTTTTAACTAACTAAAAGCGAAAAGATAAGAGTTAGATATGTAAATGTATATAAGGTTAGGAGCTGGTAGATGAGCTTTTTAGGGGAATCTCGGAAAACTAAAGATATTCAAAAAAATTGTGAATTTACTCCAAATCAATACAAAGCTTTTCTTTCAAGTAATCAAGTTTTCTATAGAGACGCTTGCGCTTTCCTCCTATAGCAGCCCCATACTTAGTCAATCTCAATATACAGCCACATAATACTTTTGCATATGAATAATCTGTGATTAGATAACGAAGTACTTGTTTTCGTATCATTTCAGATTAGTATTAAAAGAAAGATTCGGTCTAAAATTTCTCAGGTTTTCTATTGAACGAACTTTTTGTGTTGGACCATTTTCTACGCAAGGACAAAAAAAATTCATCAACAAAGTGAACATCTTTGTGCCATAACTCCTAATATAACAACAAAAAAGAAGTGAATCTCAAAAATTATTTTACAATTTTTGAGTTCGCTTCTTTTAATAAACTTCCAGCAACATAACAATAGACTAAAGCCGAACCTTCTCTATTTGTACTCTGGCAAATAACCTGCATGGGCTTCAATTAATTCGTCCACTAGGCAAGTAATTGCTTCTATCGAGAGTTCTGAAGAAAGATGCGGATCTAGGTAAGCTGCTTGATAGATTTTCGACCGGTTCAATGTCAATGCAGCTTCGACTGTTAATTCTTGTACGTTGATGTTTGTTCGATTTAACGCTGCTAACTGGGTAGGCAGTTGACCTACATAGGTTGGTTGAATGCCGTTCTTGTCCACTAAACAGGGGACTTCGACACAGCAGTCTTCAGGAAGATTGGTTATGAGTCCTTTATTCAAAACATTCCCTGCGATAACAGAAGGAGTATCAGTCACAATTGAATCCATAATGTATGACGCATATTCATTACTGCGAGTATGGGTTAATTCCCCATTCATAACAATACTTTCCCTCATCTGATTCCAGTCACTAATTTGATTTTCACAGCGGCGCAAATACTCATCTAGTGGAATATCGAAACTATCGATTAATTCCGGGTACAATTTTTTAATAAAGTAGGGATGATATTCTGCATTGTGTTCACTGGATTCTGTGATGTAATAGCCAAAACGTTTCATCAGTTCAAAACGCACCGAATCTTGATGAGGATGTGGTTTTGCTGCTGCTAGTTCTCTGACTGTTGGATAAAAATCTTTCCCGTCTTTTGTCAATTCCAGTAAAAAAGCCATATGGTTGATCCCGGCGATCTTCCACTGAAATTCATCAGCATTATATTGTTCTGAAATCCCCAGTTGTTTAAACAATTCTGACACACAAACTTGCACACTATGACAGAGTCCAACAGCTTTAATCTTCGTTCCTTTCAAAACACCCATCGTCAACATCGCCATTGGATTGGTGTAATTTAATAACCAAGCTTGAGGGCAGACCTCCTCCATTTCTCTTGCAAACTCTAGCATCACTGGCAATGTCCGTAGGGTGCGGAAAATCCCACCGATCCCCATGGTATCACCAATGGTTTGTCTTAGACCGTATTTTTGGGGAATCTCAAAATCAATCACTGTAGATGGCTGGTAGCCACCCACTTGGATTGCATTGATGACAAAATCTGCACCGGTTAAAGCTTCTTTGCGATTCTGATAGGTTCGGATTTTTGCCCGATCATGATTGGCATTTTTATTGATCGTTCTCAACATCAGCTCCGATTCTCTAAGCCGCTGTTCATTGATATCGTATAACGCAATATCAGCCTCAGATAAACTTGGGGTCAGCATCGCATCCCCCAACACATTTTTTGCAAATATTGTACTTCCTGCACCAATAAATGTAATTTTAACCATATACTTGCTCCTCTCAATCTCTTTCATATTTTCTCGAAAAATCCATCTTCTATTTTCCTATTGATAACATTTACTCCATCGATTGTTTGTCTATTTTCATCTGTAGCAAGACATAATTTTTCAACACTAGATACATTGATACACTTCCAGAAAAGAACAACAGAAACATCGGAAAAAGAAACCCTATACACGCTATGAAAATAAGCAAAGCCAAGACCTTGGCTGTTTGAACTGGAAATGCCAGTGCAAAGCATCCTGCCGAAAAAAAGGTCTGACACATCGATCTTCCCCAATAAACACTGATAGGAAACACATAGACAAGCATGGCTAAAGTACCAATAATCGCTAATAGTATGGGAATGCGTAGACCGATAAACAGCGGCTCTTCGGAGGTTAGAACTATGTGAAAATTGATCCCTAAGCTGCCGAGAATCAACCAACAGATGAATCCTAACTTATTGCTACGAAAAAATATTTTTTATTAGCAACTAAAGAAATCCTGTACTGTCCATTCGGTTTCACCATCAACGATGAAGCTCTTTAACAGAATGAAGCTAGTCATCGTAGCTGGAAAAAATCCAAAGAGACCAACCCCTAAAAGGGTAGACCCTAACCAGAGAATGTTGAGGTACGCAAATTTCATTATCCACTCTAGATACTGTGCCAGTTGATTGATTTTCACTTATTAATCATCCTTTTTTATCTATCCCTTGATCCCTGTCAATGTGATTCCTTCGATAATATAGCGTTGGGCAAACAAATAGACCAGAATAATTGGAATCACCGAAATCGTGGCACCTGCCATCATGTAAGACCAATTTGTCACATAGAGTCCTTTAAAGTTATTTAGCAACAAAGGAACCGTGAATTTTTCAGGCGTTGAAAGATAAATCAATGCATCCATGAAGTTATTGTACGTGCCCATAAAGATAAAGATCGTCATGGCTGCAAGCGCCGGTTTGATCAATGGTAATATGACACTCCAATAAATACGCGGGATGCTCGCACCATCCATCACTGCCGCCTCTTCTAATTCTTTGGGGATTCCTCGAATAAATTGTCTCAATAAAAAAACTGCAAACGCGTTAAATAAAGCACCAGGAATGATCAATGGCAAATGCGTGTTTAACCAACCTAACTTGTCCATAATCAAATACAATGGAATCATGGTGACTTGCTTAGGAATCATCATTGTCGCTAAAAATAGCAGAAACAGAGCCTCGGAGCCCTTAAATTTCAACTTTGCAAAAGCATAAGCAGCCATCGATCCAGTGAAAAGCTGACTAACAACGACGATGATCGTAATGTAGAAGCTGTTCCAATAGGCGCGACCAAAAGGCATCGCTTGCAATGAATCGAGGTAATTTTGCCAGACAATCGGATTCGGGAACCAAACAGGTGGTATTGCAAAAATCTGTGTCATATTTTTTAAGGAACTGCCGATCGTCCAGAGAAAAGGAAAGACCATCAAAAAAGAACCGATTGCTAGTAATCCGTGTAAGCACAATTTGCCTACGCTAATTTTCTTATTCTTCATAATGAACCCACCTTTTTTGCGCATAAAATTGAATCAATGTAAGAACCAAAATCGCTACAAACAGGATAACCGCGCCTGCTGCACTTGACCCAAAGCGAAAATCAATAAAGGCCTGCTGATAAATGTGATAAACAAGTGTATAACTGGCTTTCCCCGGACCACCTCGAGTAAGAACAAATGCTTGGTCAAACACTTGAAACGAACTAATAATCGCCATAATGGATAGAAAGAATGTGGTTGGTGAAAGCATCGGTAAAGTGATTTTAAAAAATTGCTGCAACTTACTGGCACCATCCATTTCTGCTGCTTCATAATAGGATTTGGAGATATTTTGAATACCTGCTAAAAAAATCACCATATTGTAACCTAGCTGCCACCAGATACTTAACATAGCGATAGACAGCATCACGATCCGAGTATCCGTCAACCAATTAGGTCCTTGGATACCGATCATCCCTAATACCTGATTCAATATCCCAATATCACCATTTAAAATCCACATCCACATGACGGACACAGAGACTGAGCTTGTCACAACCGGCATGAAGAAGAACAATCGATACACATTTTTTCCAGTACGTTTATTCAAAACGACCGCTAATACCAGCGCCAGACACAGACCGATCGGAACAGTGAATAAGGTATAGAGTAACGTATTGTATGTTGCTGTCCAAAAATCAGGATTGGCAAATTGATTGACATAATTCTGAATCCCTACAAACGTCCGAGCACCAAACCCATCCCATGACATGAAGCTCAAGCCAATTGCTATTGCCACTGGAATCAGAGAAAAAATGATGAGCCCCACTAATTGTGGCGTTAGAAATAACCAGGCCCATTTTGTTGTGCTTTTCCTCATCCTACCACCTCCTCATATAATAAGTATTGCTATGGTTGATTGGCTTCGATCAATTCATTGGCTGTGTTTTCCAAGCGTACTACAGCTTCATCAAGATCTAACTGCCCTAAGAAGAGTAGATCCAGAATACTTTCTAATTGATCACTTAGTCCTGGAACCAATCCTGTTTATCTTCTACTTTACCGATATCTCTGGCATCGATTAAATAGTTGGCATGCTCAGGTATCGTGGCATTTTCAATGATGTCATCTGCTGTCGTCACAGAAGGAACAGCATTCCCCTCATCTTCTAATCGATCCCGTTGTCCTTGCTCCGAAGTATAATAGGATAGAAAGCGCAACGCTTCTTCCTTATTTTTTGAATGATCACCTACTGCTAAATACGCGGTTGCAATAAAGCTAGGTTCGATTTGTTCACCTGTGTTAGTAGGATATGGAATGTAATCAAATTCTAATGCCTCATTTTCGCTGAACATTGGTGTAAACCACCGTCCCGCTGACACAAAGGCTGTTTGGTTGGACATAAACATGGCATCCCCACCTTGCCCTTCTGGCAAAGCCCCTGCATAGGTAAAATTCCCGTCAACTACATTTTTCGTCAAATAAGCAAAGGTTTCTATTCCTCGTTCATTTTCAGGTAAAATAAACGAACCATCGTCCCCATACATTTCTCCATCATTTGACCACAACCAACTGAAGTAGTGATGTGCACCATTTTCTAGGACATGACCATATTTTCCATTAGCAGTGACCGTCTCATTTATCTTTTGGAAATTATCCCAAGTCCAATTTCCAGATTCATATAACTTTTGCGGTTCGTTAGGATCAAGTCCTGCTTCTTCTAGCACCTTTTTGTTGTAATACAACAACATCGGATTCGAATCGACAGAAACACCGTAGATTTGCTCTTCTCTTCGAGCAGGACCCCAAATTCCTGAGGCAAAGTCATCAACTTTGACGTAGCTATCCTCTGATTCCAAGAAATCTGTTAATTCAATCAATCGTCCCGTCGCAATAAGTTGCGCCATTTGTACCTCCCCTACATAAAATAAGTCAGGAGCTTGACTTCCTTGCAACTGCGTGAGTAATTGCTGCGCATACGTATCACCAGGAGCAGGAATAAGTTCGATGGATACGTTTTCATTTCGTTTCATATAGGCATCAATCGCTCGCTGGTATACTTCTTGTTCTGCGGGATTTCCCCAGGCTGTCATGGTTAGCGAAATTTTTCCTTCGTTACTGCCAGACTCCCCTTGATTTGATTCATTGGAACAAGCCGATAGAAACAGGATACTGACAAAACAAACTACCCCTAGTAAACAAAATCTTTTTCTCACATAAATTCCTCCTTATAATTGTTTGGTTGAAAATCAACTAAAGCCTAAGCCTTTCTCGCAAACTTTGTCTGGAAATCAAGTGGTAACGTTTATAAAATTCCTCCTTTCTCTTTCACTTACTATGATCGATCAAAGTTTTATCATTGGTGCTGTTAGGAAAGTCTTAGGTGTGTGATGAAACTCTTGTCCAGTTCATGACTATGAGCATACCCTATTGAACTTTATCTTAATCATGAAGTTCCTTGGTAAGTTTAAAGATTAGTGTTGTATATGGACTTGCATTATCTGATTGATTTGACAACTAATGATAAAAAAGTAACTGGCAACAGCTGATTCCCATGGAAATAGATTGATCGAATGTATTTCTCAGCACATAGTCTCATTTCCATTTTTCAACCTATAACAGATTTAATCAAAATAGTATCTATTTTGTATACAATTCATCTTATCACAACAAAATAGATATTTAAACACTAAAATCTATTTTATATACAAAACATACCTATTTTGTATTCTGTGATACGCTTTTATAAAATAGGTATGAGAGGTGCAGAATTTATGTCCAAGCAAGAGAACTTATACGAATCCTCAAGAATAGGGGAAAATGTGGTTAATCTCAGAGAAAGTAAAAATTATTCTCAAGCGCATCTGGCAAAGCTAATGAACCTTAATAAAAATGTTCTCGGCAGAATTGAACGAGGCGAGCGACCGTTAAGAGATACCGAGATTTTAAAACTAGCAGAAATATTTCATGTGTCTACAGATTTAATTCTTGATAATCAAACCGAAGCTATCCCTGATTTACAAAAGAATTTCTTAGACTATCGAAATAGCAGTCAAAAAGATATTTATAAACAAATGTCGAAGTTTCTTGATTTTCTAAAAAAAGAACCTAACTTAACCTTCTCAGGAAAAGTACTTTCTAGTGAAGAGCGAAAGAACATCACTACGGCGTTTGAAGTGACGAGTCGTTTGATTAGTGAACAGTTATCTCGAAAATAGGATAGCAGTATCGTTGCATAAGACAATTTGAGAAGATTTTGAAAGAAGTAAGATGCCAATACATAAAAAAATAAGAAGTACTCAAGGATATTTCTTTTTCTTGAGTACTTCTTATTTATATATATGGTTGGGTTTCTTGTTACTTTTTTCATATTGAATTCATGCTTAAAGAAGTTTGGCGATTGACAAGAAATCCTAGTAATAAGGAGAGATACTACTTGAATTTTAATAGATATCCCTTATTGTTCTGATATAAAAAACAAAAAAGACACTTTCCAAAAGTCGAAAGTGTCTCTAATCTTTAATTGAATGGTACTCGATTTCTGAGAAATCTCCATCACATACTGTATTCGTAAGCGAATAAATTCGCAACGACCCCAATTAACGTTTTGAAAACTATGAAACCTTAAGAGATTTTTTAAGACCTGGTTGGATTTGCTAGAAATTAAATGATGTTCAAAACATTTGAAAGTAATGGTGTCAATTTTATAAAATACTGCGAGCTGAAACTGCAATTGAATAGAAATTTTTCCCTTAATGTTAATTTTAAAGTAGATAGAAAAATTTTAATTTAATTACTTTTTTTAAATAATGGAGTACTAGAATCAGGTGTTACTATGGGTGGTATAACTTTTATACTTAACGGCATAGAGAAATCTACTCCAGTTAGAATAGCCTCACCTTCTCCTAAAACAGGAAGATAAGCTAGAATGTCTGAATTGGCAGAGGAACAAGATTGCCTTATAGCTTCTTTATCATTGTAATTAATTAAGCGATGAACTAAAAAAGTACCCATCTGAGATAAAGTTCCTACTGGGATATCCCTTGGCATTTGTGTAGATATACAGAGAAATAGTCCATATTTCCTACTTTCCTTTGCAATTTGATCAAAAGCAGTCAAGCTAGCTGATTGAAAATAGTCATCAACGATCACTTTATTCAAAAATTGATGAGCTTCATCTAAAACAAGTACAATAGGATTCTCTTTAAACTTTTGATTTCTTGCTAGTTTTAAAAGATATTTCCCAATTGCATTTGCTAAGATTTCTCGTGCTTGAAATTCATAACCTAAACCCTCAAATCCTATTCTAAGAACAAAATTTTTCTGCTGTTCATCAGAAAGAAATCCTTCAATAATCTCAATCAGGTTAGCTTCTTTTTCCTGAGTATCATTAAAATCAAAAGATCGATCATATATCTTCGTAGTTACCAGATTAGTTATTCTAGAAGATAGTCCGTAACAAAAATTGGCATCACGTTCACTAATTGGGCCAAAAAGCTTGCTGTCACTATTATCTGTTGGATAGATACACTCATAGATAATTTGTTTGCTTAATTTTTTTATATTGATATTGATATCTTCTGACTCAATTACTTCAAAATTTTGTAATTGATATCTCTCAAAACTTTTTATTATCTTTTTCGATTTCTTAAGATGTCCAGATTCAATGTCAATAAAATCCTTTATCTGATCTCTAGTACTTGGCTTGTCAATTTTATCTTGATATATTTTTACTATTTTCAATGAACGTATTGCCTCAAGTAGCTTAGGTTTTTGTACACCCTCAGATGGTTTAATTAAAAAGAATAAATCCTCTTTTGTTAGATTTCTATATGGAAAAAAGCACTTTTTCCTATAGCAACAGATTGCACACTTTTTTTTATAGCCGCATACTCTCCAGTAGGATCTAACAAAATGACTTTAGACTTGTTATTGATCATACTTTCAATTAATTTTGCGATAGTCCAGCTTTTTCCCCCACCAGTTGTTCCCACTACTGCACAATGACGATTAAATAATGCCTGTTGACTCACACAAACCTCAGTTTCTGAATTAGATGTTAAATGGCCTAATCTAATATATGGAACATCCAAATCATTTTTTTGCCCAAATTTCATTACATATTTTTGAATAAAACTACTTGGACAAACAAAAACTTTAGCTCCTATATTAGGAAAAGCATTCAAAGTGTGTTGCGCATTTCCACTAAAATAATCAAAAGAAAGTAAAATTTCTACTTTAGCAGTTGGATGAAAATCCGAATTTTGAAATGATTTTTCCGATAACGTCAGTCTCTCTTTTTCAGGTAAGTCAATTTCTGAAATTTTGCCAATAAATCCAGCATTCTCTGCTTCAATAGTAACAAAATTTCCTACTAACCCACCATTAAATTCTTCTCCAGAAAAAATCGTTTTATTAAGCAAAGTAGAAGATGGGAAATGAACCTTGACAAATTGAGGACTTACGTGGCTAATATATCCAATAAAATAGTTATTATCAAATGGATTTTTTTCATTCATCCGAACTCCCCCATTTAGCCGATGAGTAAATTTCAGAATACGGATAACTATCTACAAATTCCTCAAATGTTTGCTTAGTCAATATTACATTCCCGGTTTGAGATACTTCTTTTTTTAAATCTTCATATTGATCCTCAGCATCTATATTCGGAGCTACGAATACTATTGTTATACTCGAGTTAACACTTAATGCTTCATAAATCATGGCATTAATATGTGCATCTCCACAACTATATCCAACAATTATAAGTAGTGTATTCTTGGCTCTAGTTTCTTGCTGAAATCTGCTCATCATTTCAAAAAAAGGCTGTTGATAGGAACTTTCATACTTATTAGAGCTTGGATAAATCATAAGTGGGTCTTCGGATTCATCGCTAATAATTACTTCATTGTTTTTAGCTAACCAATTTACTGAGCCATGGGGTTTATAAACATGAACTACATTCGGAACAAAGTTATCCTCCAAAACATTTTTATTAGTTATTCTAGTTACCACATCTAAATCAAAATTTGTTCCTTTGAATTTTCGAGGAAAATTAAAAGAAAAGCCATCAATAATCATAAATCCATTCTTTTCAGCTGCTTGTTCAAATAACGTATCATAGTTCAACGTAAACACTTTTGGTCTTGCATACTTAGTTTTCTTTGCTGCTAGCTTTCTTAAGAATTTGCGATGTGCGCTATTCTTTGGTAACTTAAGTGTGCAACTTTCTTTTACCATATTTCTAAGTTGCTTTATAAATTCCTCTACGTCTGTATCTCCAGTAACATATTGATATAATTGAGCATGTGTAAGAAGGAATTCTAAGTTAGTAGTTTCATTTTTAGGTTTAAACTCCTTGAAATTTATTTTATTACAAAAATCTTGCAAATGAGAATAACCGAATTTATTTACCGCTTCTTCCCATAAACCCGACATTAATTTTCCTTTTTTATCACCAATTCCAACTCCAAAAGAACTTCCTGCACCAGTCAAAACGATTGTATTTTCATATTGACGTTTTAAGTGTTTCTGCAAGGCTTCACCTCTCAACCTGATAGCGACTTGCTCCCAAGTTTCATTGTCCTTTTTTTCTTCATTAGAAATTTTTTTACCGTTTACTTTAACATATTCTTCAGTGAACTCAATATCATTATTGTATTCAATATATATTTTCTCGCTCAACAACACACCTCCATTTTGTCATTTTAAAATAAGATTCGTATTTTCTTATTCTAAAATAATGACTTTCGTTATAGTTTCATTTGTAACAAAATCTATCTGACCCAACGGAATTCCAAACCATTCTCTTGGAACTATTATTCGACCATTTATTCCAACTTTCACAACATCTAATTTAAATTCTTTTAATATTTTATAAACAGTATTATCAAATTTTGCTAAATCTACATTGAAATCATGGTACTTAGTTATGCAAATTTCTGTTAAACATTTCAAGAAAGTGATTCATATTTTTAGAAATCCTTCATCCACAATTTTTTGTTTAATCACATCATTTTCTTTTAGCCAACCATGGAAAGTATTTTGTTTCAGCTTATATCTCTTTTTTATTTAGTGTATCTTCATTTACAATTTTGAAGCTTCTCCTTCTTTTCTTACCTAGTTTAATCAAAAGTAATTATAATTTGTTATATTAGTATAGTTAAAATTTATTCAATATCTTCGAATTGCTTTATAGTTTTTTTGTAGCACTCCTCTTTGAATATATCAAATGTTCTATATAACATTTGTTTTGCACTTTTACTGTTTATTTTATCCTTGCATTTTATATTAATAAACTTAAACACAAATTCCGACTGAGGTTCTGGTAATGGTTGACCACGCTTAGTTGGGAATTCAATCTCTACTATACATTCACCAGAATTAGATCTAGTTTTAAATTTATAATTTATCTTCAAAAGAGATATTACTAAAGAAGGATGGTATGTATTATCTTTTAATATATCTGTTTCATGAAGTGCCTTTCCTTCAAATTTCATGTTAGATACTCTATCTTCCATCCATTTAAAATCTCTCGGTAATTTTTCTTCCACTTCTGAATCTAAAGATATTTCAATGTTGGTGATTTCATCAAAAGTAAATGTATCTCCAATGTCTAAACTATCATCAACAAAATTCAGCAAAAAATTGATTCGAGAACTGTTTGTAAAATCTCCAAATTTTATTCCTATCCCTTTCTCATCTTCTATAAATGATTCTTCTTTTAGAACAGAAGCTACCTTTTTTATTAAAAGAGCATTTAATTCCCTAGTTTCTTCAGCTGAATGCTCACTAGAAATCATTAAACTGTTTTCGTCTTTATTTAAGCAAATATCCAATGAAGCTTCATGAATACTGACCTGATCAAACCAATCCTTAGTTAAATCTGTTCGCCTAATTTTATAAGACATATGAAGCTGATTATTATTGTTTTCATACCTATTAAACTTATTTATATCAAGGATTTCATAGTTTTCGAGCTCCCACTTTTTTAGGTCTGCCATTTCTATTTCATTTAGTTTTGGAACTATTTTAATGAGGTTATTATCAGTAGTATAAACATAATTTTTACTTTTTCTTTTTGGAATAGCTTCTTTATTCTTTTGTTTTTCTTTCAACTCTTCAAACTCTTTTGGTGAAAGTAAAGATGTTAAGAGCAACGGCAAAGTCTCATCCTTATTATAAGAACTTACAAATATCCCTTTCTGAGCCAGTGTATTTTTTAAATCACTTGGCGTTAAAACTTTTGATGATGCAACTAAAGGTTTCAAAGTATTCCCAAACGGAAGTATTGTCTCAACATTTTGCATTTCATCACTCATCTTAATTCCTCCCCAAAGATGCTATGTTCTCATTATAAGAACCTACTACTACTTTACTTGTAAAATCTTCATCTTGAAAATTTTTTTTAACTCTCTGGACGGTGTTTTTCCCATATAAATGATTATAGTCAGGATAGAGAACAAAAGTTTGAGCCGGCCAAGCTTTAGCTAACATTTTTGTAAAACCCAATGAACGTTTTAAAGAATCTTCACTAAAATTTTCATTTAAAAAAACAGCTAGATAGTCTTTTCCATCTTGTTGAGCTCTTATAGGTAATATATTTGTATTAATCAGCTGTACTGGTAAGATTTTTCCACACTCCCTTGACTCTGCTGGATTAGTGTGATTAAAACCCGTAAAATGATACTCAAATTGATAATCATCGTATGTTTTTTGCGCATACCTAATAGATCGAAGCATAAAATTCAATTTGTTATTATCAACTAAATACACTGGTCCATAATCTATCTTATCTGTATTATTAAAATTTGAAACATCCGCTATTATATCTCTAGTATCATCTGAGGCTTGAGAAATCCAAAATATAACCCCAAATGTTTTTCTTTCTTGAATATTTTGAGGAATTTTCCTATCTACATATTTACTGTCATATGGGAAACACTCCATTCCCTCGGAAATATCTTTTAAAAAACCTTTAAAGAGACTTGTAGGACTTGATGGATATTCATTTGTAGTATGTTTTACTGAAATTAAAATATCTTCTTGTGTATGTTGTTTTAACAACTCACTTTTATATCCATAGTATCCATCTATCCCATGTGATTCCGATTTCCTATTATGCTGTTCATGTACACAATCAATTGTAATTCCTTCTTCCAAACTACTCCATCCAATCAATTGTAAGAAATTTGATATAATTTTTTCTCCAAACTCTCCCGAATTTTTTGACTTTTCACCAGCCATTATTAAGCCCTCCTTACTTTTTAGAATTAAAGAAAATTTTCACAAAGCTCATTCCCGTATCATTATCGTATCCTTCTTCTAAATATTCAAAATTAGTAATACGTAAATCTACACCTGTATCTAGTCTCATCTTACTAACTATATTTTGTTTAGACTTTTGTAAAGCGCTTTTAGAAACTTCAAACCTCTCCATTGGCTGTAACTCGTGCTTCTCTTCATATTTCTGTTTGAATTCTGTATATTTCTTTTTATCTTCAATACTGGGTAAAACTTTTTCTAAGAATTCTTTATTATCAAATTCTCTATTTTCATTTATATATTCATATGTCTTTTTCTTAAATTCCAGGACTTTTTCCGGTTTCTTTTTCAATTCAACTTCAAGGATTTTTTTTGAGAATTCATCATTAATTTTAAGTAATTCTTTGGTTTTAAATTCAATATTTTGATGTCGCCTAACATTCAGAAAGTTTATTTCCCAATATTTTGCAATACTCTTATCTGTTTTTGCAGAAGAGTCTATAATCAAAACTTCATAATTAGTATCATAATCACTGCTAATGACTAAGCAGCCTTTGTCTATTTTATTCAGATTCAGACCTTTTTCATAAGAAAAAGAAAAGCTTCCTCCATCTTTATCAACTTTCAAAAAAGTATCTTTATTTTCTGCTTTAAATATACCTGCTACTTTTACAGTATTACTTTCATCTGTAAAATACACCATATAAAAATCCCCAGATTTTATATTAGGATGATCTGAAGAATTGTATAAATGCTTTACTATATTTACTGACTGCTCATAAAATGATGCTGAATTTTCAAAAACTAATTTCGTAAAATGATAAACTTCATTCAAACTGATCTCGCTATCGTGGTGAAAATTGTAGGTATCCTTATCTACAAACAATTGTAAAAAATATTTTTCTAGAATCATTTTTAAATTATTGTCCTCAATTGACACCAATTTTTCAGAAATTTGATATCCTTCATTTCGGACTTTATTTCCAACTTGATGTATGACTACTTTTTCTAAAAATAATTTATCAAAATCAATCATTTTCTAATCCTTCTCTCTTCTAATTAAATAACTAATATTTACCTTGAAATTTCTGCGATTTTACCATCCCCTCTTTTCAGTTTTAAATTGCTTGTGAAAACTTGTTTAAAAGTGCTTCATTCTTGCACTACATTATTATCTTATTTAACAAATATCCTTTTATTTTATATCTACTACCTATTATACCCTATAAACATTCATATTGAAGATAAAATTAATGATGTGACTTCATTGAATAAACTCAATAGCGTTGTCAATAATCAAAATTCCAGAAACTCTAATAGATAAATCAATACATAATTCGTATTTTTTCCGTTAACTAATTCACTTAATCACAATAATTTAATATTAGATAGTCTATAAATCTTATTCAAAGAAAATACCATACTTATAATGTTTTCTATCTCATAACCTAGTATTTCTTTCCATGATTATAGAATTTATTGTACACGTAACTAGTTATTATACTTTTCCTCTTTTATTCCAATCGACATTAGTTCACACTCATATCAAAACAATCGGAGACCTCAATAAATGTAGTAGCCATCCATTTCATGCTACTTGATGCTTTACCAAATCTTTTTCTTATCTGCTTGAACACATATTCTTATAGTTTATCTTGATCACCTAATTTTTATTAGTGATTACCTGTAATACAGACACTAAAATATTGAAGAACAAAAAAAAAGCACCCTCCAATGGAGAATGCCTTTGAAATCTTCGATAAAAAGATTAACGTTTTGAAAACTGTGAAGCTTTACGAGCTTTCTTAAGACCTGGTTTTTTACGTTCAACCATACGTGCGTCACGAGTAAGTAAGCCAGCACGTTTAAGAGCTAAACGGAAATCAGGATCAACTTGTAACAATGCGCGTGCGATACCGTGACGGATTGCACCTGATTGTCCAGCGTATCCACCACCATTTACGTTTACAAAAACATCGTATGAACCTTTAGTTTCTGTAACGCCGAATGGTTGGTTGATTACTTCACGCAAGTCTGCGTGTGGGATGTATTCTTCAACATCTTTTTTGTTAACAGTAATTTTACCAGTACCTGGTACTAAACGTACGCGGGCTACTGCATTTTTACGACGGCCAGTGCCGATATATTGAGCTTGTGCCAATGAAATTCCCTCCTATTAGATTAAGTTTGTGATGTCCAATACTTCTGGTTGTTGTGCAGCATGTGGGTGTTCAGCGCCAGCATAAACATGAAGTTTCATTCCTTGTTTACGGCCTAAAGTGTTTTTAGGAAGCATGCCTTTTACAGAAGTTTCGATCAAACGACGAGAATTTTTAGCACGTAATTCTCCAGCAGAGACTGATTTCAATCCTCCTGGGAAGTTTGAGTGACGGTAATAAATTTTATCGCTTGCTTTGTTACCTGTTAATTTGATTTTTTCTGCATTAATGACGATTACGAAATCGCCTGTATCCACATGAGGTGTGAATGTTGGTTTATTTTTACCACGTAAGACAGATGCTACTACTGCTGAAAGACGACCCATAGGAACATCTGTTGCATCTACTACGTACCATTTACGTTCTACTTCGCCTGGTTTGGCCATATATGTTGTACGCACAATTTTTTCCTCCAATTCAATTTCACGAATGTTTGACATACACTTGAGTTTCCGGGGCTCTTGTGGGGCAAACAATACCATATAACATAATACCTTCTATAAAGCCTAATGTCAACGTAATTCCGCCTCTTTTTGAAAATTTTCTCCATTCGTTTTCTGCCATTTTCTCTGAAAAACGAAACTTGTTGTTGCAAGCTTCTAAAACTGAATAACTTTATGAATATCATGTATAAACTTTCATTAACAAAGTGAGCATCCTCTTCTTTTCCTCAATCACCGATAATAGTATAAAAACCTGATAATCGCCACTTTTATGTATAAATATTTAATTTTGCCCTTGATTTATTATTTTTATTCTGATAAGATAGCTTCAATCACTTGAAAACACGCGGAAAAGGAGTTAATAAGTATGAAAGAAAAAGTAATATTGGCCTATTCTGGAGGATTAGATACCTCCGTTTCAATTAAATGGTTAACGGACCAAGGATATGATGTGGTGGCTTGCTGCCTAGACATCGGTGAAGGTCGCGACACCCAATCCATTAAAGACAAAGCTTTGGCAGTTGGCGCGATTGAATCTTATGCCATCGATGCCCGCGAAGAATTCGCCCAAGATTTTGCTTTGATCGCTTTACAAGGCAATACTTTTTATGAAAATTCTTATCCTCTTGTTTCCGCTTTGTCTCGTCCATTGATCGCCAAGAAATTGGTAGAGTTGGCATTAGCGACTGGCGCAACGACCGTCGCCCACGGCTGTACTGGTAAAGGCAACGACCAAGTTCGGTTTGAAGTGGCGATCGCTGCTTTAGCGCCTCACTTGAAAGTCATCGCACCGGTTCGGGAATGGAAATGGTCCCGGGAAGAAGAGATTGCCTATGCGGCTGAAAAAGGAGTGCCGATTCCCGCTGATTTGGACAATCCGTATTCCATCGATCAAAACTTGTGGGGACGTGCCTGTGAGTGTGGCGTCTTAGAAGATCCTTGGGCAACGCCGCCAAAAGGGGCCTACGCTATCACGCAAGAATTAGAAGATACTCCTGACGTACCAACGATCGTTGAGATCACCTTTGATCAAGGGGTACCGACCGCCATTGATGGCGAAACGATGAATCTAGCAGAATTGATCATGAAACTGAACCGGGTGGCTGGCGAACATGGCGTTGGTCGGATCGACCATATCGAAAATCGTCTGGTGGGAATCAAATCACGGGAAGTTTATGAATGTCCGGGAGCGATCGCTTTGATGACGGCTCATAAAGAATTGGAAGATTTGGTCTTTGTACGGGAATTGGCGCATTTCAAACCAATCATTGAGCAGCAATTAGCCCAAGTCATCTATGATGGTCTTTGGTTCAATCCATTGACGGAAGCCTTGATTACCTTCCTGAAAAGCACGCAAGTCTACGTCAACGGGATCGTGCGTTTGAAATTATTCAAAGGCAACGTCATTTGTGAAGGACGGAAATCTGAAAACAGCCTGTACGATGAAAACTTAGCAACGTATACTTCTGCAGATACCTTTGATCAGCATGCGGCTATCGGCTTCATCAAATTATGGGGACTGCCAAGCAAAGTGCACGCTGAGATCCAAGCACAACAGCAACTAACAGAAACATTGATTTAAGTATGCACGGCTGAAGCTGCCGCTTCAGCCGTAATCTTTTTTTGAGGTGAGAATATGGCAAAATTATGGGGCGGACGTTTCGATGGGAAAAACGAAGCATGGATCGATGCTTTTGGGGCTTCCATCACGTTTGATCAAAAGTTAGCAAAGCAAGACATTCTTGGCAGTTTGGCCCATGTCAAAATGCTGGTCCATACGGGCATCATCAGTCAAACCGATGGCGAAGCGATCATTGACGGCTTGACCACGATTCAGCAGCAATTAGCCGCTAGCGAGTTGACCTTCACGATTGAAAATGAGGACATCCATTTAAACATCGAGACATTCTTGCATGAATTGATTGGACCAGTGGCAGGCAAATTGCATACTGCCCGTAGTCGTAATGACCAAGTGGCGACCGATATGCATCTGTATTTGAAAGAAGTCGTGCAAGACGTGATCACTTTGATCGCTGAATTGCGAGAAGCGCTGGTTTTACAAGCCGAAGCCAACATCTACACCATCATGCCCGGTTATACCCATCTGCAGCATGCACAGCCGATTTCTTTTGCCCATCACCTCTTAGCCTATTACAGTATGCTGACACGTGACCAAGAGCGTTTCAGTGAGAGTTTGAGCCGCATCGATGTGATGCCTTTAGGCAGTGCCGCTTTAGCAGGAACTACCTTCCCCATCGATCGCGCCTTCACAGCTCAAGAATTGGGGTTCAGCAATATTTACAGCAACAGCCTAGATGCGGTCAGCGATCGTGATTTTATCTTGGAATTTTTAAGCAACGCCTCTTTATTGATGATGCATCTGTCTCGTTTTTGTGAAGAGCTGATTCTTTGGTGCAGCCACGAGTACCAATTTGTGGAACTGACCGATACCTTCTCCACCGGCAGCTCCATCATGCCTCAAAAGAAAAACCCTGACATGGCGGAGCTGATCCGTGGAAAAACAGGACGTGTCTATGGGAACCTCTTTGGTCTTTTGACGGTCATGAAGGGCTTGCCGTTGGCGTACAACAAAGATTTCCAAGAAGACAAAGAAGGCATGTTTGACAGTGCCGAAACCATCACGAAAAGCTTGCAGATCATGACGGGCATGATCGCAACGATGAAGGTCAATCAAGCACGGATGCAAGAATCCACTGAAAAGGATTTTTCCAACGCAACAGAATTAGCAGATTACTTAGCTGGCAAAGGCGTGCCTTTCAGACAAGCACATGAGATTGTCGGCAAGCTCGTCAGCGAGTGCTTGACCAAAGGCATCTATCTGCAAGATGTTTCCTTGGAAGACTACCAAGCGATCCATCCTGCCATCGACAGCGATATTTTTGAAAAACTTGACTCCTACACCGCCGTCAAAAATCGTCATTCCTATGGCGGCACCGGTTTTGATCAAGTGGCACAACAAATTGAAGCCGCCAAAGGGTTATTAGCAAGCAAGTAAAAAAACCAGCGAAGAAAATTCTTCGCTGGTTTTTTGTTAATTAATGACGTACGCGAGATTTCGCTGGATCGATCAATGGCGCTTCGCCTAAGTGCGCTTGGATCATCCAAATACGTTTTTCGATGGCTGTTTTGAAGCCGATGAAGATATCTTGGGTTGGATCGTCGCCTTCTTCACCAGATACTTCGATCCCTTTTTGGTATAAGTCCGCTAAGTAACGGTAACCTTCCACCAATGTAGCTAAGCGTTCTGGAATCGTGCGGTCCCAGTTGCCGACTTCATCAGGGATTTGAGTGTGTTCTGCCATTTCACGCAAAGTTGAATATGGTGAACCGTCTAATGTAATCAAGCGTTCAGAAACTTCATCCAATTGCTCATTTAGATCATCCATGAATTCGTCCATCATTGGATGCAATGTCAAAAAGCCAGGTCCACGCATGTACCAGTGTGTTTGGTGAACGACCATAGCCATTTGGCTTAAATCAGCAACAAGTTGGTTTAATACTTCTTTTGTTTGTTCAAATTTCATAACGATTCCTCCTCTAAATTATCTATTTTAAGGATAATACGAAACAATTAAAAAGTACAACAAAATCATCTATTTGAGAAAATTTCTCACTCTCTTACGTATTTCTTTATAAGGGGGGACGAAAAATGACGATTTTCGTGTTTTTTTTAGGCGCTTTACTCGGCTTCTTTTGGCTTTTGCTCTTACAAACCCTGTTTTGGAATCTGCCAAAAAGTGATTCTCGTTCTCACTACCAGAAAGTGAACAAAGTTTCGGATAACCATTGGTTTCTTCTCCTTCCTACAAGATGGCTTTCACCCCCGTTTTATTGGGTTTTCGCCTGCTTGTGCTATGGCGGACTTTGCGGGGTTGCCTTTCATGATTCCGAAAGCTTCCTGACCTTTGTCTGGCTGACCAGTGCCTTTTTACTCAGCTTGACCGACTTGATAGACTATAGCGTCTACCCGCAACAGCTGTACCCCTCCCACCTGCTTCTCGCGCTGGCACAGCTTAGAAGCGGCGCTTCTTTTCAATGGCTGTCTTTAGGCTTGCTGGTTCCACTGGTCTTTTTTGTCTGGCAGGAAAAAATGGGCGGCGGCGATCTCTTAGTGCTGGCAGGCTGGAGTATTTGGCTAACGCCGACGACCCTTTTGGCCCTCTTACTGGTAGCCAGTAGTCTTGGGCTCCTCGCTTTTTTTAGCTATCAAGGCATTTGGAAGAAACGATTGGCGCAGTTGCCCTTCGTCCCCTTCTTGAGTCTTGGTTTGCTGATTGTTCGCTTCCTAGCATTTCATACTTTTGACGCTTTTTTTCTTTGAAGTGAAGAAAAACAAGGCAGGAAAAAGCGGGACAAGTTGGCCTCATCCCGCTTTCTCTTTCTGCTCTGTTGCTTCCCCTGCCTATGATAACGGCGTCCGTTTTTTGCGATCAAGGTAGATGCCTACTGCGATCACTACTAACAACAGTCCCAAGACGACCCAACCAGCGGTCGTGGTGTCATTGGTTTTCGGTAAATTGCCAGTGCCCGGCTTCGTTGTTTTGCCTTCCTTGACACGGTTGTTGAATACCATCTCTGCCGTTTGTTCCGCTTCAGCCACTAATTTTCCTGCTTGATCTTTGACTGTGACCGTTACTTGATAGGTGGTTTCATCATAGATGATCGTTGCGTCATTGCCAGCTTTTTCACGAATCGTGTAACGATGTTCCCCAGCATCGTCATACGTCAATACATCAAAGGTAATCGTTCCATTTGCGTCATTGCGTTGGGTTTGCAGAACCTTTCCAGCTTCATCCACTAATTCAAATATGAATTCGTTGGCTTGCAAGTCTCTACCCGTCAAGACTTTCTTAGCACTTAGTACGACACTGCCAGCTTGTGGCTGGTAGCTGTTTTCAAAGACTTGACTGCCTTCGTACTCCGCCACTGCCGTCAACTGTCCAGCTTCATCGGTGACCGTTACGACTACTGCCAGTTCTTTCGTATCGTAGGTGATGGTACCGTCAGTTCCTGCTTTCTCACGAATGATGTAGTGGTACTCACCTGTTTCATCATAGGCGAGAGCGTCAAAGTAGATTTGTCCGGTTGCATCATTGGCTTTTGTCTGAAGTACAGTTTCGTCTTCATCGACTAGTTCAAAATCGAATTCATTTGCTTGTAGTGTACGACCAGTTAAGACTTTCTCGGCATTCAATACGACACTACCAGCCTTTGGTTGATAGCTGTTTTCAAAGACTTGATTGCCTTCGTATTCTGCCACTGCGGTCAACTGTCCGTCTTCATCGGTGACGGTAACGACTACCGCTAGTTCTTTTGTATCGTACGTGATAGTGCCATCGCTGTCTATTTTCTCACGAATGGTGTAGTGGTACTCACCTGTTTCTTCGTAAGGGAGCGCGTCAAAGTAGATCTTGCCAGTTGCATCATTGGCTTTTGTTTGAAGAATGTTCCCTTCTTCATCGACTAGTTCAAAGTCGAATTCATTTGCTTGTAGCGTACGACCGGTCAATACTTTCTCGGCACTTAGTACAACACTGCCGGCTTTTGGTTGGTAGCTGTTTTCAAAGACTTGGTTGCCTTCATATTCCGCCACTGCGGTCAATTGCCCGTCTTCATCGGTGACGGTAACGACTACTGCCAGTTCTCTCGTATCGTAAGTGATGGTGCCATCGTTTCCTGCTTGCTCACGGATGGTATAGCGGTATTCGCCAGCTTCCTCATAGGCGAGAGCGTCAAAGTAGATTTGTCCGGTTGCATCATTGGCTTTTGTTCGAAGAACAGTTCCTTCTTCATCTACCAGTTCAAAGGCAAACTCGTTGGCTTCCAACGTGCGGCCGGTCAATACTTTTTCGGCACTCAGTACGACACTGCCAGCTTTTGGTTGGTAGCTGTTTTCAAAGACTTGGTTGCCTTCGTATTCTGCCACTGCAGTCAATTGTCCGTCTTCATCAGTGACGGTAACGACTACTGCCAGTTCTCTCGTATCGTAAGTGATGGTGCCATCGTTTCCTGCTTGCTCACGGATGGTATAGCGGTATTCGCCAGTTTCCTCATAGGCGAGCGCGTCAAAGTAGATTTGTCCGGTTGCATCATTGGCTTTTGTTTGAAGAACAGTTCCTTCTTCATCTACCAGTTCAAAGGCAAATTCGTCAGCTTGTAAGGTGCGTCCGGTCAAGACTTTCTCGGCACTCAGTACGACACTACCAGCTTTTGGTTGATAGTCGTTTTCAAAGATCGCATTGCCATCATATGTTGCTTTTGCCACCAGTTGCCCGTCTTCATCGGTTACTTTCACGACAACGCCAATTTCTTTCATGTCATAGGTAATGGTACTATCTGCGTCAGCTTTTTCTCGAATCGTGTAGCGGTATTCGCCGACTTCGTCATACGTTAATTCATCGAAGTAGATTTGTCCGGTTGCGTCATTGGTTTTCGTCTGCAACACGTTACCTGCTTCACCGACTAGCTCAAAGGAAAACTCGTTGGCTTCCAGCGTGCGACCGGTCAATACTTTCTCAGCATTCAGCACCACTCCGCCGTCTTTTGGCGTATAGTCATTTTCAAAAACTTGGTTGCCTTCATATTCCGCAACTGCGGTCAACTGTCCATCTTCATCCGTCACGGTCACAACTACCGCTAGTTCTTTTGCATCGTAAGTGATGGTGCCGTCAGTTCCTGCTTTCTCGCGAATGGTGTAGTGGTATTCGCCTGCTTCATCATATGCGAGAGCGTCAAAGTAGATCTTGCCAGTTGGATCATTGGCTTTTGTTTGAAGTACAGTTCCTGCTTCATTGACTAATTCGAAGTCAAATTCTTCTGCTTTCAAATCACGACCGATCAGCACTTTCTCAGCATTCAAAACGACACTACCGGCTTTTGGCGTATAGTCATTTTCGAAGACTTGATTGCCTTCATAGACTGCTTTCGCAATCAACTGGCTGTCTTCTTCAGTGACGGTCACGGTTACCTTTAGTTCTTTGTCGCTATAGGTGATTGTTGGATCATCGCCGGCTTTTTCCCGAATCGTGTAATGATATTCGCCAGGCTCGTTGTAAGTGATGGCGTCAAAGGCAACTTGACCGTTGCCGTCATTGGTTTGTGTTAAAATCACAGAGCCAGTTTCATCCACTAGTTGGAACGTAAATTCGCCGTCTTTTAGCTCGCGCCCATCAAGTAGTTTCTGAACATTCAAGGCGTGGGTCGTTTCTTTGATTTCCCGCTTGTTGGCTAGTTCAAAGACATAATTGACTTGCTTATCAGAAATAGTGAAGGTGTACTGAGTCGCATCTCGTTCGTATCCTTCCGGTGCGGTGATTTCTTGGATCATATAATCGCCGTAACGCAGATTGTCGATCCGATCAATGGTGTTGCCGTTTTCCATGATCTGATTGTTTTTGACCACCAGATTCGACAAGATGACTTCATAGGTGTTTTGCGCATTTTTGCGGCTTAATTGGAAAACCGCTTCTTTATCGATCCCTCGTTCTTTGGTGCCGTCTGCATCGTATTTCATGATCGTTAAAGAGCCGTTCGTCCCAGAAGACGTTCCGCTGCCATCTGTCGATTTGATGGTGATTTCTTTGGTCACTGTGTGAATCTCGATCTCACTACCCGTCAAATTGACACTGTTGGCCACCCGTTCATTGTTCAAAATCCCGGGGTCAAGCTGTGTTTGATAAACAATAAAGTATGGTTTATCAATCATTTCTTCAAAAGCGATCACTAACGATTGCGTCCCTGCTACCACATCCGAGGTGATTTTCGGATTGTCCTCGTTGGTGAAGGTGACTTTTTCTCCTTTTTCCCACGTGCCATTGTGTAAGACCGCTTCATACACGTCTACGATCACGGCATCGTCAGCATCTCGTAAAAAGGTGTGCTGATTGTAGTTGATGGTATCGGTGACCACCGCATTGTGGATTTTGCGACTGTCAGCGTTGATCATGATTTCCCAATCGATCAACCGATTGTTGTCGGCATTCTGGCTACCATTTTTCATCAACCAGTCCGTTTTCGCAGACTTGTCGACTTGGCCATCGGCAGTCAACGTTGTGTCATTGTCCGTCAATGTAATAGTATTTTTGTAGGTAAATACTTCTTCCGCTGCTTCCGTTGCCAAGAAGACCGCCAGTGTTTCTGACGTTTCTTTCAGCAAGGTGATCGTAACTTTTTTCGTGTCAGGGTCATAAGTGTAACTGTAATCCTCGTTTAGCACCAATTGCTCTTTCAGTGCTCTGACTTGCGTCGTATACCCAGTTACTGTGACCGTGTAAAGCGCCAAGTCTTTCAAGGTTTGGCCTTCTTGCAGCTGGTCCGTGATGATTGCATCTTTGTTGATTTTTTCTTTGTACGTATTGAATAGCCCCATCCAATAGACTTGATCGCTAGAGGCGGTCTGCTCATCAAAAATAGTTCCTAAGTTCCGACCTAATACGGCAGTAATCGCTTTGGCGACATCTTCCCCTTCACCAATAAATAGGCCGTATTTCAAGGCATTTTTTAACCAGTTGGTATCCATCCAAGTATTGGATTCAGAGGCTTCCGTGAACGTATTGCCGGCTTCGTCTTTATAATGGACAAACGCTGCATTACTAAAACGACTGCTAGAACTTCCTAATGCGATCTGCTGTGAAACATCGAAGCTAGTTTTGAAATTAACCGTGATCGTTGCCGAGGTCGTTTGGTACGTCCCTTGCAGCTTGATCCGAAAACCAGTCTCAAGTTCCTTCGTTGAGCCATCGGCTAGCGTTTTCGTTTCTGTGATTAGCTCTAGCGTATAATCGGTATTGAGCTCTAAAGGCTCGGTCACGCCGCTGGCTGTCACTACTAGCGTATCCGCCAATAAAGCTGACGCACTACTGTTTGCGCCAGAGATCAATTGATAGCGGTCTTCTATAATCAGGTCGCTAACTTTTTGCTGATTGGTATTGGCATCAATTTTCCATGCGACAGTCTTCGTTTCATAGTCTTTGGTGCCAGCTGTTTTGACGACACCGATCATTTTGGTTGGCGTCACTGTCCCACTGCCCGTCAATGAGGTATTTTGATTGTCGCGGATCGAAGCGTAGTTGTAAATACGAGTATCAGCTAGAACAGATTCATACAACTGGGTGTCGTATTGGATCTTGTAGTAACCAGCTTTGGCAAACGTGATGCCAAAGCGGACGATTTCCCCCTCTTTATCCAGCTGGTACGTCCCATCAAAGGACCAATCTTCTGCTGGGATCGAGTTACCATCTTTGTCCGTGATCACCAAAGTCTCTGGCACAAAAAAGTGTAGGGCTTTTTCAGGATCCGTTCCTGAATAGGTTTGATCCAAAACTCTGGCTTGGTCTTTGTCCAATGTGACGGAAATTTCCCATGATGCTCGTTTCGTTTCTTGATCATAGCCTTTGAACCGTTTGTATTCCGATTGCTCATCGTAAGTAACCGTTGCTTCTGCAGTTTTTTCTGTAAAATCGCTGCCGTTGATTGTTGCCGTGTTTTTGAAAGAAGAAGCCGTTGGATCGGTGACTGCACTATTGATGACGATTCGAACCGGTTGATTAACCGTTTGATTGAAGGTAAACGTGTTGTTGACGCTGTTAAAAGTATATAAGCCATCGGTACGAACCCACTCCTCGGTGGCTTTATCGTACAAGTAGCCTGTCGAAATACTATAAGACAAACCTTGAGGCATTTTATCGGTGATCACCACATCATGCAATTCACGACTGGTTTGGTTAAAAATAATTTCCCAAACCACTGAACCGCTGGAAGTCACGTTACCAGTCTTAATGATGTCGACTTCATAAATAGGCAATGTAATGATGATCTCATGACCATCTTCATCGTAGATCCCAGTATGAATCGTCACTTCTTCGGTGACAGTGCTCACACTTAATTCCGTAATTAGATCGATAGTCCCTGAGCGGTTGGAAAGTGTTTGTGCCGCTTCGTTAAAAGTAACAGTCAACGTGCCATCGAGTGCTAAGGTAAAGGTTCCGATCGATTGCCCGCCAGAACGGGTCAATTCGCCGCTAACGGTGTTATGAATAGCAAAATATTCCGGCAATTGATACGTATAATAATCGCCTGCGCGAATTTCTTCCGTATCTTCTAACGACCAGTCAAAATGAATTTTGATGTTGCCGTTATACATCGGTGGATTTTCGGCAGTGAAGGGTTGATCGTTTAAGTCAGTAATTCGGACATTGTCAAAAAGTTGTACTCCCCGTTCGTTTAGGTTGGCACTAAGATTCTCAGCGGTAGTAGAAGCTTCCGTTTCCGCTTCAGTATCTGGTGCTCGGGGTTGAATGCTGTTTTGATTCAGTGTCGAAGATGCTTGGGTTGCTTGACTTTCACTAGGGACGGTTGCTTGTTCTTCTTCTGCTTGACTCATTTCTGACTGAACTGCTCCCGCTGTCGATGAATCCGTAGGTGCTTTTTCCGTATCGATCGTTCCCGTCTCAGGTTCAGTACTTTCCAGCGTTTCAGCCGTTCTTTCGGTACTATCAGTTGCGTTGATTGCTTCTGCTAGTATGATCGTTGGTTCACAAAAAATGGATCCAAGCAAGACTAGCAAACATATATAGATAGAAAATTGTTTTTTCATAATTGTTCATTCCTTTTTATTGAAATTTTTTCAATTGATCTCGGAAGCGCTCGACGAATAACATTGTTCAACAGTGAGCAAGATATCCCAACAAACAACTGCTTTTTGCCTCCTCCCCATGATTCAAAAATTTTGGTCTTTGCTACTTGTATCAAACGTATTACTACTATTCCACACTTCTATTTCCAAAATTTGGGGTGGGATGTATTCAAAAAAAATACAACACGCAATTTTTTTGAATACATGTAAAAACGTGATACTATTTACTTAAAAGGGGGCTCGACGGGCATCATGTTACGGAAATTGTTATCATCTACAACACAAAAGAAACTACAGCTGATTGAGTATTTATTAGACGATCAGGGAACGAGTCTTCACGATTTGGCAGTGAAATTTTCCATCTCAATGTCTGCAGCGAAAACCTATATCGCGGAAATCGACAATGAATTTTCGTTTCTGGACTTACAATTTGACGATTATTCAGCTGTTCGCCTACACTTGCATCCTTTCGCTACTCGACTAGACGTATACAGCCATTTTTTAAATCGCTCGTCTGCGTTTCAATTGTTAGAACTACTCTTCTCATCAAGTTTCACTAGTTATGACATGCTGGCACTAGAATTAAATTTAAGCAAGTCATCGATCATTCGTTTGATCAAGAGGATCAATTTGGTTCTGGCACCGTATGATTTCTTCATCGCAACCAAGCCCATCCAGTTAAAAGGAAATGAACACAACATTCGGCAATTTTTTCTGATTTTTTTCTTAGAGAAGTACCAGTATGAATTTGTGGATGCCAACATTAACCAAGAACAGGATTTCTTGAAGATCGCCCGTATCATGGCAGCTGCGACGCCCCTAAAACTTTATTTTTCCGACATCAAAAAAATTGCTTTTGTAATCTACATCAACACGAAGCGCGATCGCCTATACGCTTCTAATCCCAATGGGAACCACATCGAATATTTCTTAGAGAAAATCGATTTGAGCGAATTTACTGGCTACAGTCGGGCTTATGTCGAGAAAATGGTCGGTTATGTCACGTCCCACATTGGTCAAGACCCTGATGTCTTTCGTAAGACCAAACAAGAGTTTTATCAAATGACCAAACGTATATTTAAAAAATACAACTACCATGAAGCCAATTTTGAAGAGAAGCTCGACGCCGTGGTCTTTTCTTATTTTCTTGGGATCAACTTGCAGGTTCCTTACTGCATCTTGGATGATCGCTTTGCTCGTTTTGTTGATAATTGTGATTTAGTCCAACAGACAGTCAATCGCGACATCGTTCAGCTTTTGACCCATTCGAATTTGCCAATCATTCGACCAAGTACGATCAATTACCTGATTTATATTTTCCATATATCTTTCCCCAATTTTTCCAAAGAAATCATCGACGCAAACGCTGACTTTCGCTTAGCTTTGTTTTATGATACGAATAGTTACCATACGGAATTTATCCAAACGAAAATCCAACAGTTTATTCCGTACCAGCTAACGATCACGATCTTAAATCCTCTAGACTCGTTTTCTCTGACCAAACTGGACGAGACTTATGATTTGATCATCGGCAATCTGACTCCCTCCTGCAGAAAAAACTTGTTTCATTATGCAGACATCAACCTGACTTCGAATGACTTGGCGTTTATCGCTCGGCAGGTTCAGGAAAAGGGGATTCGGATGCTGCAAGAAAAGAATGCGCAATAAAAAAACACCCTCGAAAAGCCGCAATTTAGCGATTTTCGAGGGTGTTTCCATTATTTGTTTGCTGTTTAGTTTTGTTCACTACGCCATGGCTGGATATTTTGCTGGCGATACAAAGCTGCTTTCCCAATTGCATTGAAGAGGGTCATTTTTTGCGTAACCACTGCTTTAGCTGCCTCAATGCATTCTGGGTAAATAGCATTTGGATCCCATAATTCTGTTTCAGCTAAAATTTGACGGCATTTTTTGTAAAAGGCGTATTTATAATCAGAGGAGATATTTACTTTTTGGATACCGATTGCCACTGCCTGAGCGATTTCTTCATCGGGATTGGCCGATCCGCCATGCAACACCAACGGGATATCGACACGATCTTTGATTTCTTGCAAGACATCCATTTTTAGTTCCGGTTTGATATCTTTCGGATAAATACCATGGGCAGTTCCAATCGCAACTGCTAGTGTATCAATGCCTGTCTTCTCAATGAATTCTTGTGCATCTTCTGGACGAGTATAAATCACTTCGGAGACGCCCCCTTCAACGGAGGTTCCGGTATTGCCGATCGTTCCCAGCTCGCCTTCGACAGATACCCCAATCGGATGGCAAATCTCGGTAATCTGTTTTGTCAGAGCAATATTTTCTTCAAAAGGCAGCAATGACCCATCGATCATCACCGAGCTGAACCCGCAATGGATCGCCCGCATAATACTTGCCAGACTGTCGCCATGATCCATATGGATCACGATTGGCACAGAACTGTTTTTCGCTCTGGAAACTGCATAATGGAAAAATTCATCCTTTGTAAAGGCCAATTCTGTTGGGTGGACCGCAATGATGGCTGGTGCATCGTTTTCTTCCGCTGCTTCGATAACGACGCGTAAAAAGTTACTGTCTGCGACGTTAAAGGCACCAACGGCAAATTGATTTTCTTTGGCAACGGTCAGTAATTGTTTCATATTGATCAACATATAAGTGTGCTCCATTCTTTTTTAAAGTGATTTGTTTTTTGATCCAGATAATTCGATATACTCTTTGACGACTGCTTTTCCTGCTTCGATGGTTTGGTGGATCAGGGTCGGATAATCGCTTTCGGGACAAGCATCCAGCTGTTGGTGCAGGGCATTTCTTTGGGCTTTCATAAAATCAGCCCCTACATTGATTTTATTGATTCCTAATGCCACGGAACGTAAGATATTCTCTCTACCGGCTCCCGAGCCACCATGCAAAACCAGCGGTAGGTCAGTGGCTTCTTTGATTGTTTGAACGATATCAAAGCGAAATGCCGGGCGGTACCCTTCTGGATAATCCCCATGACTGGAGCCGTAAGAAAGAGCGAGACAGTCGACCCCGGTTGCTCGAATAAAATGGATGGCTTCCTCTGGATCGGTATACATCCCATCGCTAGTATACTGATCCCCAGCCACTGCTCCCATGTCCCCAACCTCTGCTTCGACACTGGCATTATAGGCTTGCGCAAATTGCACGATCTCTTTGGTGATGGCGATGTTTTTTTCTAAAGGATGCATAGAGGCATCCATCATGACGCTTGAGAACCCTTCATGGAGACATTGTTTGACGAAGGCGATATCCTGTCCGTGATCCAGATTGATGGCAACCTCCACATTGACATTTTCCGCCATCCGAATGATCGGCTGGGTTAAGTAACGATGATCCAGATGGGTTTTTAAATGGTCTTGCAACAAATCCACGATGATGGGTGCATGAGATTCTGCAGCGGCATCGATCACTGCTTTAGCGGTTTCTAGGTTAAAACAATTGATAGCCATAACCGCATAGTTTTCTCGATTGGCTTTTTGCAGCATCTCTTTCATTGATACATACATCTTCTTCGCTCCTTTTCTTAAGAAATTTCAATCGACGAAAAGTCAATGTCTTCTTCCTCTTCCACGATGGGCGTTTCAACGGGTGCCTTTTTCAATGCAAAGAGCAAAACACCGGTGATGGCAGAACCAATCAAGAGTGCGATGGTAAATTTCAGTGGATCCGTCATGGCAGGAATGATGAAGACCCCTCCAGATGGTACCGGTGAACCGACGCCCCAAACCATGCTTAGACCACCGCCGACGGCTGCTCCGGCCGTACAGGAAAAAATGACGCGAAACGGATCGACGGCAGCGATCGGGATCACCCCTTCTGTGATCATGCAAAGACCCATTGGAAAAGCGATCTTGATGTTGTCTTCTTCTTCCGTAGAATATTTGGGTCGGCGTAAGAGACGAGAGAGGACCCAAGAGATCGTAACACCAAAGGGCGGCACCATTGAGGCTAAAATTTTCACGGCTTCGGGTTCTTGAATGCCTTCCAATAATAGCCCATCAGCAAATAGCGAGGCGACTTTGTTGACGGGTCCGCCAAAATCAAAGGCAGCCATACCACCGACAATCGCGCCAAATAAGAAATTCCCCGAGCCTTGCAGATTCGTTAAGAAGGTAGTCAACGCGTCAGTGGCCCACACGATCGGTACACCGATGACGAAGAACATCAAAGCACCGACGATCAGTGTCGACAAAACTGGAACGATCATCATTGGCATCAGACCTTGTGCCCAACGTGGTACTTTAAGGTTTTTTACTAAGAATAAGACCAGATAACCTGCGAGATAGCCTCCTAACATTCCCCCTAAAAAGCCTGCGCCAATCGCATTGGCAATCAGTCCTATAAAGAGTCCGGGAGCGATTCCTGGACGATCGGCAATGGAGTAGGCGATCGCGGCAGCGATCACTGGCGCCAGCAGCCCCATCCCTAAAACGCCCAGCGAGACCAGTGCATCCGGGATCGTATAGGCAGCATCGTAATTTTCAATGACTGTGCCGTTGGTAAGATTTCCGATCGCAATCAAAAGCCCGGCTGTTACAACGACCGGCAGCATATACGAGATGGCGGTTAAGGCATGTTTTTTCAACTGCAGCTGTTTCATCATTTGTTTCATCCCCCTTTAAATTTGCATTGTCAGAACATTCATTGATTCATCCCTGATTTAATTTTTCTTCAATCGTTTCAAGCAAACGCTTAGGCGCTTTGATCACCATACTAGTTGGAATTTCTACTATTCGCTTGCCTTCAAAGCGGTCTCTGCCGCCGATTTTGATATCTGCCGCAATAATGACAACATCAGCTGCATGAATATCTGCTTCTGTCAATTCACTTTCTGTCCCGATGGTTCCTTGGGTTTCGATATGGACTTCATGACCAAGTTCTTTCGCAGCTGTTTCAATTTTTTGCTTAGCAATATACGTATGCGCGATTCCTGAAGTACAAGCAGCTACACCAACGATTTTCATCTCTTCTCCCCCTTTCTTAGTTTTCTGCCATTGGATCTTTAGCAAGCAAGGCCATCATTTGATCCTTTGTCCCTGACGCAACGAGACGATCAATAAACGATTCATCTGCTAGTAGCATCGCTACCTTTTGCAGCAGCTTGATATGCATCGTATTGGCATCGGTATTTTTGACTGCAAACAAGATAATTACTTGAACGGGCGCTTCATCGATGGACTCCCATTCAAGCGGACGCTTGGTTTTTCCGATCACTAAGGAAGTCTTTTTCACACTGTCTGACTTTCCATGTGGGATTGCTAAGCCATGTCCGATACCGGTCATTCCTTCCATTTCTCGGGCAAAGACATCTTGGGTGAACCCTGCTAAATCGGTAATTATCTGGTTTTCATATAAAAGTTCAGAGAGTTCAGTGATCGCCTCTTCTTTTGAATTCGCTTCCATTTCCATCTTGATAAGATTGGGATTGATTACATCTGCGATACTGAACGCTTGGATCGTTTGGCTTTCGTTTTTCATCTTTACATCTCTCCTAATAGTTGTTTGACTCGCTTCTCATCCTGTTTGGTAAATACCGAATTGACTAAAATCGTCGGCACCTTCGTTTCTACTGGCAAATTAATGGTGGTTAAGATCAGATCGATATCCTGGTAGTCTTGCGCATGCTTTCGGTACATACGAGCGGAAAGCACATCCACGATATCCAACTCTGGAAATGCCCGTTGGACTTTGACTTTCAGCAGTTCAGAGGTTCCTACGCCGCTACTGCACATGATTAAGACTCGCTGTCTGCGCCGTCGAATGACTTTAAATTTCACAAAATACAGCACCAAGAAACCAATCTCGTCTTCCGATATGGGATTCGTTCCATAGGTTCGCTCCACTTCCTTGCTGACTTGTGCCACTTGCTCAAAAATCCTTGGGTACTCTAGTTGAATGTCATTTAGCAGACCGTTTTTCACGATAATTTTATTCTTTAGCCGATAGAGCATCGGCTGAATATGGCAAAGTAGATCGGTCTTGTCTGTTTGCTGGTTCAATTTAATACCCAGTGCTTTTTCCATCTGCTTAGTAAAAAACTCCGTGATTTCGCTGGCTTCTTTTGTCAGATTGGTCATTGCCAAGGGTTTGTTTTCTACTCTGGAAGACACTAGATACTGGTAGAGATAAAATACCTCACTTTCTGGCAGCTCCGTCACGAGATAGGCATTGATTCTTTCAATCACTTGTTGGGCAATTTGATAAAACTCTTGGTGCTGTTCAATCAAATGCTGTTCTTCCTCATCTAAACCCTCAATTATCTCTTCACGGTCAATTTCTCCTTCCCTCATTCGTAAAATCAGAATATACAGATGCGAGAAAATATTCATGTTGTAAGGATACGCAATACTGTTCGCGAGTTTTCGCTCAATGAATTCAAGAATTGAGGTAATAAAGTTGATATCAAAGGCATTGATGGGATATTTTTGCGTGACCATTTCTTCATTCCACACATGGGTTTTCGTAAAGAGATCATTGACACAGCGACGGATATTTTTTTCGGTACCAATCACTGCAATTCTCTTATCGGATCGGATCAACTGGAGTTCAAAGTACTGAAAATATTCCGAAAGACGATTGATATCACTACTTATCACTGCTTCACTCAAATAGTAATGAGCGAACAACTCTTTGATCATTAAACGCTTTGGTGATTTAAACAATACATGCAGGGCAATCGCATGACGTCGCTCAAGCGGCTCATCATGTTGATCCGTTTCTTGATTTTCAATCGTGCCTCTTAGATACGCTTCATAGTCCAAACAAAATCCTTTGCCGATTTCAGACCGAATGATTTCTGAACCAGCAGCCTCATTGATCCGCTTGATCGTCCGATAAATGGTTTTTGTTGAAACCTTAGCAGCTGTGGCTAGTTCATTAGCGGTCAAATTCATCCCCTGTATCATAAACTGCTCAATCAAACGTGTTTCTCTCTTGCTCAGCTTCATACTGTCTCCCTCCGTATCTTTACTATAGCCTTCTTTAGCTCGAGTAATTCTTAATCGATGTCCACTGATTTGGACATTTTAAAAATAACGCTTTCATTAATCGTCCCAAATGCCCCTTTTCTAAGATGAAAGAAGGGCGCATTCTTTTTCGTGACATCTCCTTTTGCTAAACAAAAAAAGCTTGCCATTCCGAAGAATGACAAGCTTTTCCTTCACACTGAGTCAATCAGGTGCTGGGCATTGATTAGTTTTGGCTGTTCAATGCGTCTTCAGCAGCCATTTGTGCTTCGATGTCTGAGATGCTGTAGACATTTTCGCTGGCAACTGTTACTTCTTTTGGTTCCATTTCACGGTAACGAGGCATACCAGTACCAGCTGGGATGATCTTACCGATGATAACATTTTCTTTCAATCCAAGAAGTGGATCTTTCTTGCCGCGGATCGCTGCATCGGTCAACACACGAGTGGTTTCTTGGAAGGACGCAGCAGACAAGAAGCTGTTGGTTTCCAAGGATGCTTTCGTGATCCCTAATAGGACTGGACGGCTAGTTGCAGGAACGCCGCCGGCTACCAATGTGTCGTAGTTGCGGTCTTTAAAGTCGGCGATATCCAACAATGTTCCTGGCAAGATGCCTGAATCACCTGGATCCATGACGCGGACTTTACGCAGCATTTGACGAACCATTACTTCGATATGTTTGTCGCCGATTTCTACCCCTTGCATACGGTACACGCGTTGAACTTCCCGTAATAGGTAGTTTTCAACAGACAAGACATCGCGAACTTGTAACAGTTGTTTTGGATCGATCGATCCTTCTGTCAATGGTGCACCACGATGGATAAAGTCGCCTTCTGCTACTTTCATCCGGGCAGTATAAGGAACGGTATACGTACGCGTATCGGTTTCCCCTTTGATGGTCACTTCTTTGGTCCGAGTTGAAGGATCTTCTGAGATATCGATGACTTCTCCGGTAACTTCGGTAATGACCGCTTGTCCTTTCGGATTACGGGCTTCAAAGATTTCTTGGACACGAGGGAGACCTTGCGTGATATCGTCTCCGGCAACCCCGCCGGTATGGAAGGTACGCATGGTCAACTGAGTACCAGGTTCACCGATTGATTGGGCAGCGATGGTACCGACTGCTTCCCCAACTTCAACTTCAGAACCAGTGGCTAAGTTGCGGCCATAACAATGTTTACATACACCATGTTTGGTGTTACATGTAAAGACAGAGCGAATCGATACTGTTTCGATGCCAGCATCTACCGTTGCTTTGGCTAGGTCTTCGGTGATCAATTGGTTGACCCCAAGAATCACTTCGCCAGTTTCCGGATGGATGATTGATTTACGAGTGTAACGACCAACTAAACGTTCTTCTAAGGATTCGATGATTTCGTTTCCTTCGCGAATTGCTTGAATATCTAAACCACGGTCAGTGCCACAATCGTCTTCACGGATGATGACATCTTGGGCAACGTCAACGAGACGACGTGTCAAGTAACCGGAATCGGCTGTTTTCAAGGCGGTATCGGTCATCCCTTTACGGGCACCATGGGTCGAGATAAACATTTCCAAGACAGATAGACCTTCACGGAAGTTTGAGATGATCGGCAATTCCATGATACGTCCGTTAGGCGCGGCCATCAATCCACGCATCCCAGCAAGCTGAGTAAAGTTGGAGATGTTACCACGGGCACCGGAATCAGACATCATGAAGATTGGGTTTTTCGCTTCCAATGATTCCATCAGTTTTAACTGAATTTCATCTTTGGCTGCATTCCAAACACCAATAACTCGTTCATAACGCTCGTCATCGGTAATCAATCCACGACGGAATTGTTTCGTGATCGTTTCTACTTGTTTGTGGGCATTGTCGATGATTTCATGTTTTTCGTGCAAGTTCATGATATCAGCGATACCAACGGTGATACCCGCCATTGTTGAGTGGCTGTATCCTAAGTCTTTCATGCGGTCAAGCATGCGTGACGTTTCAGTGATGCGGAAACGTTTGAAGACTTCTGAAATGATGTTTCCTAAGTTTTTCTTCTTGAATGGGCCAACAAGCTCTTGTTCTTTGATGAAGGCAGGCACATCTGTACCAGCTTCAATAAAGTACTTGTCTGGTGTTTGAACCGTCAAGTTGTAGTCTGTCGGTTCGTTCAAGAATGGGAATTCTGGGGGCATGATCGAGTTGAAGATCACTTTACCCACTGTTGTTACCATCAAACGTTGTTTTTGTTCAGACGTGAATGGTTTGTCCCCTAAAGTGTTTGGATTGATGGCGATCCGTGTGTGTAAATGCACGTAGCCATTGCGCCATGCCGTAACTGCTTCGTCCATGTCACGGAAGATCATGCCTTCCCCTTCACGGCCTTCTTCTTCCATCGTCAAGTAGTAGTTCCCTAGGACCATATCCTGAGATGGTGTTACAACTGGTTTTCCGTCTTTTGGATTCAAAATGTTTTGGGCTGCTAGCATCAGCATACGTGCTTCTGCTTGCGCTTCTTCGTTCAATGGTACGTGAACGGCCATTTGGTCTCCATCGAAATCGGCATTGTAGGCTTCACAAACAAGTGGGTGCAAACGAATGGCACGGCCTTCAACTAAGACTGGTTCAAATGCTTGGATACCTAATCTGTGCAGCGTAGGTGCCCGGTTCAATAGCACTGGATGTTCTTTGATGACATCTTCTAAAACATCCCAAACTTCGTCTTCTTGACGTTCGATTTTGCGTTTGGCATTTTTAATGTTTGACGCGATTTCACGAGAAACAAGCTCCCGCATCACGAATGGTTTGAACAATTCGATCGCCATTTCTTTTGGCAGACCACATTGGTACATTTTCAGGAATGGACCAACGACGATAACTGAACGACCTGAGTAGTCGACCCGTTTTCCTAGCAAGTTTTGACGGAAACGACCTTGTTTCCCTTTCAACATGTGAGAAAGAGATTTCAATGGGCGGTTCCCTGGCCCTGCAACTGGACGGCCACGACGACCGTTATCGATCAAGGCATCAACTGCTTCTTGCAGCATCCGTTTTTCATTTTGAACGATGATGTTTGGTGCATTCAAGTCTAACAAGCGTTTCAAACGGTTGTTACGGTTGATTACACGACGATACAAGTCGTTCAAGTCACTTGTGGCAAAACGTCCACCTTCTAATTGCACCATTGGACGCAAATCAGGCGGGATAACTGGGATAACGTCCATGACCATCCAGCTTGGTTTGTTTCCTGAAGCACGGAATGCTTCTAAGATATCCAAACGGCGGATCGCACGGGTCCGTTTTTGACCAGTCGCGTTTTTCAATTCTTCTTTTAATTCAGCAACTTCGCCTTCAAGATCAACGCCATCTAATAATTGTTTGATGGCTTCGGCACCCATCGCTGCTGAAAATTCTTGACCGTATTGGTCACGTTTTTCACGGTATTCCCGTTCAGTCAATAGTTGTTTTTTCTCAAGGCTGGTGTTTCCTGGTTCAATCACTACGTATGAAGCAAAGTAGATGATTTCTTCCAATGCACGTGGGCTCATGTCTAGGACAAGACCCATCCGTGAAGGAATGCCTTTGAAGTACCAAATGTGTGATACTGGTGCTGCTAATTCAATGTGTCCCATGCGTTCACGACGCACTTTTGAACGTGTTACTTCCACGCCGCAACGGTCACAAACGATGCCTTTATAGCGGATCCGTTTGTATTTGCCGCAAGCACATTCCCAGTCTTTGGTTGGACCGAAAATACGCTCGTCAAACAACCCTTCGCGTTCAGGTTTTAACGTACGGTAGTTAATGGTTTCTGGTTTTTTTACTTCACCATAAGACCAGCTTCTGATTTTTTCAGGAGAAGCCAAACCGATTTGCATACTTTCGAATTTATTTACATCGATCAAAAAAGGTTCCCTCCATTTCATTTCATGGACATATCCGATAGAACGGGGGCTATTTCCGCTAGTGGCGGAAATAGCGAGGGCCGTCTATTATTGCAAGCGATCTTCTGCTGTCTCGATTTGTTGGTTCAACGCGTCGGCGGCATTTTTAGCTTCTGTTTGTGCTTTTTGTTCTAATTCACGGGCTGTTTGTTGCTCCGCAAATTTTGTTAAGGCATCAACGGTGATCAAATCATCATCGTCATCATCCATATCGCGCAGTTCAATCTCTGCATCATCGATATCTAGGACACGCATGTCTAGACCCAGTGATTGCAATTCTTTTACTAATACGCGGAATGATTCTGGTACACCTGGTTTTGGAATTGGTTCCCCTTTGACGATCGCTTCGTATGTTTTCACACGACCAACCACGTCATCTGATTTGTAGGTCAAGATTTCTTGCAAGGTGTAAGCAGCACCGTATGCTTCCAGTGCCCAAACTTCCATCTCTCCGAAACGTTGTCCACCAAATTGGGCTTTTCCTCCCAATGGTTGTTGAGTAACCAATGAGTAAGGTCCAATGGAACGGGCATGCAATTTATCATCGACCATGTGGGCCAATTTGATCATGTACATGACACCAACGGAGATGCGGCCATCAAATGGTTCGCCGGTACGTCCGTCGTAAAGCACTGTTTTGGCATCGCTGGCCATTCCTGCTTCAGCAACCGTTGCCCAAACATCTTCATCACTGGCACCATCAAAGACTGGTGTTGCCACGTGAATGCCTAATTGACGCGCAGCCATTCCTAAGTGTAACTCTAATACTTGTCCAATGTTCATCCGAGAAGGTACCCCTAATGGGTTCAGCATGATATCGACTGGTGTGCCATCTGGTAAGAAAGGCATGTCTTCTTCTGGCATAATGCGAGAAACGACCCCTTTGTTTCCGTGACGTCCGGCCATTTTATCCCCTTCATGGATTTTCCGTTTTTGAACGATATAAACGCGAACCAGCATGTTCACACCTGGTGACAATTCATCGCCAGCTTCGCGGGTAAAGATTTTGACATCGTGGACGATTCCGCCGCCGCCGTGAGGCACGCGTAGAGAAGTGTCACGCACTTCGCGGGCTTTTTCACCAAAGATTGCGTGCAACAAACGCTCTTCTGCTGAAAGTTCCGTTACCCCTTTTGGAGTGACTTTCCCAACAAGCAGATCGCCATCTTTGACTTCCGCACCAATGCGGATAATGCCCATTTCGTCTAGGTCTTTCAACGCGTCTTCCCCAACGTTCGGGATTTCGCGAGTGATTTCTTCAGGTCCTAATTTTGTGTCGCGGGCTTCTGATTCATATTCTTCAATATGGACAGAAGTGTAAACATCATCTTTCACCAAACGACGGCTCATGATGATGGCATCTTCATAGTTGTACCCTTCCCAAGTCATGAATGCGACTAAGACGTTTTGTCCTAATGCCATTTCACCTTGTTCCATAGATGGGCCATCTGCTAAGATATCGCCTTTTTCCACTTTTTCACCAAGTGCCACTAATGGACGTTGGTTGTAGCTGGTTCCTGAGTTTGAACGACGGAATTTGGTAACAGAATAAACGTCTAATGCGCCATTGTCACGACGAACGCGCACTTCGGCTGCATCCACGTATTCTACGATCCCATCATGTTTACATAACAAAGCAGCTCCTGAGTCATGTGCTGATTTGTATTCCATACCAGTACCAACCCAAGGTGCTTTCGGATTGATCAATGGTACTGCTTGCCGCTGCATGTTGGCACCCATCAAGGCACGGTTGGAGTCATCGTTTTCCAAGAAAGGGATACATGCGGTTGCGACTGCGACTACTTGTTTTGGTGATACGTCCATGTAGTCGACTTTATCGATCGATACTTCCAAGTTTTCAGAAGTAGCACGCGCCATAACAACGTCGTTTACGAAAGAGCCGTCTTCATTTAACAAGCTGTTTGCTTGGGCCACAACGTAGTGGTCTTCGGTATCGGCAGTCAAGTAATCGATCTTGTCAGTAACACGGCCTGTTTCGCGGTCAACTCGACGGTATGGTGTTTCAATGAAGCCATACTTGTTGACTTTGGCATAAGAGGCCAAGCTGTTGATCAACCCGATGTTTGGTCCCTCAGGCGTTTCGATCGGACACATACGGCCATAGTGGGAATAGTGAACGTCTCGGACTTCATAGCCGGCACGGTCACGCGTCAAACCACCAGGTCCTAAGGCAGATAGACGACGTTTATGGGTCAACTCACCCAGTGGGTTTGTTTGGTCCATGAACTGTGACAACTGAGAAGAACCAAAGAATTCTTTGATACTTGCGACAACTGGACGAATATTGATCAATTGTTGCGGTGTTAAGGTTTCGGTGTCTTGGATCGACATCCGTTCACGCACGACACGTTCCATCCGAGCAAGCCCGATCCGGAATTGGTTTTGCAATAATTCACCAACAGAACGAATCCGACGGTTTCCTAAGTGGTCGATATCATCGACATTGCCGATGCCTTCCATCAAGTTGAAGAAGTAGCTCATTGAAGCAATGATGTCTGCTGGACGAACGGTACGTGTAGCAGTATCTGGATAGCCATTACCGATCACGTTGACTTCTTGTTCTGGATCTTTTGGTGAAAAGACTTTGATGACTTGGACGGTCATTGGTTCGGTCACGACCCCATCTTCTGATGGATAGTACGTTACGCTGTTTAGGCCATTATCGATAAATGCGCCTAATGTTTCCATGACTTGGTGAGTCAAAACAGTGCCTTTTTCAACAATGATCTCGCCTGTTTCAGGGTCAACCAAGGTTTCTGCTAAGGTCAAGTTCAATAGACGTGTTTTCAAGTCTAATTTTTTGTTTACTTTGTAGCGACCAACATTTGCTAAGTCGTAACGTTTTGGATCGAAGAAACGTGCGTTCAGCAAGCTTCGTGAGCTGTCTGCTGTTTTTGGCTCGCCTGGACGAAGACGTTCGTAAACATCTTTCAATCCTTCTTCGGTACGAGAATCGCTTGCGTTTTTATGCAAGTCTTTTTCGATCGTGTTGCGCAATGATTCACTGTCGCCGAAAATTTCAAAGATCGTATCATCAGAACCAAACCCTAGGGCACGGACTAAGACCGTCAAAGGAATTTTACGGGTACGGTCAATCCGTACGTAAGAGATATCTTTGGCATCAGTTTCCATTTCTAACCACGCACCGCGGTTAGGGATAACAGTTGAACCAAAGCCTTCTTTGCCGTTTTTATCGACTTTGCCATGGAAATATACACCTGGAGAGCGGACCAACTGAGAAACGATAACCCGTTCTGCCCCGTTGATGATAAAGGTTCCTTGTTCAGTCATTAATGGGAAATCACCAAAGAATACTTCTTGGGATTTGATTTCCCCGGTTTCACGGTTCGTCAAACGCAAAGTAACATGTAATGGTGCCGAATAGTTTGCATCATGGGCACGTGCTTCTTCTACTGTATACTTTGGTTCTTTCAATTCATAATCCACAAATTCTAGGGACAAGTTACCGTTGAATCCTTCGATTGGCAAAATATCTTCAAACATTTCTCTTAGGCCCTCATCTAGGAACCATTGGTAAGAGTCGGTTTGAATTTCAATCAAATTCGGTAATTCTAATACTTCACTGATCCGTGCGAAACTTCTACGTTCGCGATGCTTTCCGTATTTTACTACGTGTCCAGCCAAGCTCTTCACCTCTTCATAAAGTCTTTCAAAAAGGCTATCCGATTATTTACAAAACTGTAACAAATATTAAATATAGGTTACAGAAAGCATTTTTTGCGGCTTTTAGGCAAAAAAAAACCAAAAATAGAACGGATGCATTGGGCATTTTCTACTTTTGTTTCCTTATTCCTAAGCCGAAACGGACAATATTTCGTTTCTGCTTTTTTCGTTCAGATAGTTTTTGCAACTCCTTATTATACAGATGAAGCATTTTCCTGTCAAGCTTTCATTGGAAGTTACAATGCTTTTCTGATGCACCCATTTCCTAAGATTTTCTAAAGAAAAAAACAGGCTGGTGGGGGCTGTTTTTCGTAAGAAACTACTTTGCTTTTTGCCGATTTCTTGCTATGCTAACGAAAACGTTACACGTGAAACATTAGGAAGGATATCCTTATGACGACAAAAGAAAAAATATTGACCTTATTACAAAAAGAAGATACTGTACTGTCTGGAGAAAAACTAGCCCAAGCTTTGTCGATCTCTCGTACAGCAGTCTGGAAAGCCATTAAAGAACTCGAGAAAGAAGGCTATCATTTCGAACACTTGGCCAACGGCTATCGCTTTGTCTCGGATGATCGCTACGATCAAGCAGCACTTGCAGCCGCCTTGCCGATGATCCCCACGATTCAAATCAAGGATGCTGTTGAGTCTACTATGAAAGAAGCCAAGATCGCCGCTTTGGACAGTGGACTGGCAACCCCCGCCCTTTTTTTGACCGAAACACAAACAGGCGGTCACGGCCGCTTCGAACGTCCGTTTTTCTCACCGAAAAAACAAGGGATCTATATGAGCTTGCTTTTAAAACCAAACCAAGCGTTTCAAGAATTGCCACAATATACCGTTTTGGCAGCGGTGGCAGTCGCCGAAGCCATCGACGCCCTTCTAATGAAGGAAACGGCCATTAAGTGGGTCAACGATCTGTACTTAGATGGAAAAAAAATCTGCGGTATTTTGTCTGAAGCAACCAGTGACTTTGAAACAGGCCGCATTACTTCGGTTGTGATCGGTATCGGTATCAGTTTTTCAATTCCACAACAGCAGTTTCCAGCAGAGATTCGGGAAAAAGCGACTTCACTCTTTCCTGGTGAGGAGTATCCAACCTTTTCTCGAGCAGTATTGATTCAAGAAATTTGGCGTCGGTTCTTCCAATTATTGGCACAACTGCCTGACATGGATTATATGGCCCGCTATCGGCAAAAATCCTTCGTTTTGGGCCGCACCGTTCAATTTACGCAACAAGGTGTGACCTATGAAGGAATTGCCAAAGACATTACCAACACCGGTGAATTGGTGGTGGAAGCAGCGACGGAGCGCAAGGTGCTTTCTTCTGGAGAAATCAGTTTGGAACGGTATTGAGGCTGCTTTCGTAGGTAACCAGTCACAGCAAGCGTAGACACAAACACTCCATAAACAGACCTGCTTATTCCGAGGGGTTAAATAAAAAGCAACCTAGGCAGCTCCCAAACAAACTTTACTGCTACGATCAATTTCGCAGAAAAAGCGAGCCTCATCTTTTCATAATAAGTATCATGCTCGTTCTTTTATCATGTCTTTTCTACAGTTTTATGTGCTATTTTATTCCCCACATAAAAAAGATCGACCTGCTCTTTCAAGAGCGGGTCGATCTTTTTTTTAAAGCAATTGCCACAACAGACAGAAAAGCAAGCCTAAGGCGTAGCTGCTGTTGAATAAAATCATGTTCTTAATCGAGTAGCCGAAACTACGTGGGTGGGGCAGGCTGGCTTGATGCTCCTTCAAGTTTTGGCGGATTTTCGGCAGTGTTAGAAACACGAGCAAAATCGGCCATTGGAAGAGACCAAACAAGAGGCCCAACAAAATAGCGGCGTAGGAAGCTAGCATCATTCCTTGAAACAGACGGATACCTGCTTCGCGACCGATGTAGTACACCAGCGTGTAGCGGTGATTTTCGATATCGGCTTCCAGATCCCGTAAGTTATTGGCTAACATGATGTCAGCAATCGTGAAAATCAATGGCAAAGATGCCAACACGATGGCACACACGGCCCAGAGGTTCCCCACTAAGCCAAAGGTTCCGTTCGCAAAATCCAGTGCCAGATAAAACACTTTTTGATCAATAGTATTGATATAGATCGTGATGGCAAAAATCCCTAATCCCATCGTTACGCCACTGAACACCTCGCCTAAAGGCATCCGCGATAACGGAATGGGGCCAAAGGTATAAAAGACTCCGATAAAACAAACCACCAACCCCATCACTAGCAGCAGCCAGCCGGTAACAAAGGTCAAGTAAAGACCGATCAGTAAGGTTCCTGCCAACATCGCAAAAATCAGATTGCGAACAGTAGCTTCTGAGATGTTTTCGCGCCCGATCACATTGTGCTGGTATTTGTAGGTTTCTGATTTGGCTTTTTTGAAATCCATATAATTGTTGATGGATGTCGTCGTCAAATCAAACAGCAGCATCCCCAGAAAAAAGATTGCGGTATTCAAAGGATGAAATTCATGAAAATACACCAACGAGAACAACACACCCATAATGAAGGGGAAGACACTGGCCACTTTGGTACGGATCTCCACTACTTCTAAAAACACTGAAAGAGACATCTTTCACTCCTCCTATTCTAAATCCGCACGATCACCCATCGTGTAGCCTGATTCCTCTGAAAGTTCAAAGGTATCTTTGATACCGTCGGTTACATACACTTTGTCTTCTTTTGTGATAAAGATCGCATCGGTACCCTTTTCGGTATGCTGTTCGATATAGGCTAAACCTTCCTTGACCCCTTTATCAAATGCCACCGTAGTTAACCCATCGCCATCGATGGATTTGTCGGTGATGACAGTCACACTTGCCACATCGCTGTCGTAAGGATAGCCAGTTTCAGAATCGAAAATATGATGGTACGTTTTGCCGTCTACTTCTAAATAGCGTTCGTAGATCCCTGAAGTAACTACTGTCTTATTGGTTTCTTTGATACTGCCGATAATCGAGCCGCGAGATTTGTTCGGGTCTTGGATTCCGACATTCCATGGCTCATCTGTGCCGCGGTTACTATGACCTAACACATAGACATTCCCGCCCAAATCGACGATCGCGGAAGTCACACCATTGTCCTTCAACACTTTGACGACTTCGTCCGTGATATAGCCTTTAGCGATCGCCCCAAGGTCAAGGATCATGTCCTTGTCTTTTAAATAAACGGTTTGATCTTCATCGTTAAACTCGACTTGTTCATAATTGATATGCTTCAATGCTTCATCGATCTCAGATTGCTCTGGCTTGCGGGCATCATCAAAGCCGATCCGCCATAATTGAGTGATGGCACCGATGGCCATATTAAAGCCGCCTTCTGATTTCACACTGTAATCGTAAGCTTCTTTTAACAAATAATAGATGTCATCCGAAACCTTTACCGGCTTGATACCAGCTTGCGCATTGATCTCATCGATCTCTGACCCTGCTTGGTTGATGGTGATTTTATCGCCTAACTCTCTGATGCGGTCAAAGGCAGGCTTCATGGCGTCCTCTTTGCCTTCATCATAAATGCGAATCCGAGTATAAGTGCCTAATAAAAATTCTTCTTGAAAATATGGTTCTTCTCGCAGCGTCGTTGCTTCCTGATCACTGCCACAAGCTGCCAACATTGTGCCTAAAAAAACAAACATCAGAAAAAACGTTACTTTCTTTTTCATGATTTTCCTCTTTTCTATTGTCTTCAACCTTCATATAATAGCCTTTTTTTGGCAGAATGAAAAGGGGCATTCCGTGATTCCACAACGTATTTTAGGAATCCTTAATCGAACTTTTTCTTCTTTGTAAAAAACAGTTCTTTTAAAAAAACCTTCCCACCAGATTGCTTCCTTTTGCACGAACTTGCTTTTGTGACCTTGCTGCCCACGAAAAAAAGACAGCACTCAAAGCGAATGCTGTCCTCTTAATGGAAAGAAGTTGTGATTATTCAGTAACGAAGTTATCCACTTCGATTGTTGTTTGGTCGCCTTTTTCAGCGGCATTCAACAATTGTTGTGCATAGATAACAAAGCTGTGGAAGCTGTGGGTTGCACCAGAAACTACATCCATGTCTGCCACAGAACCATCTTCAGCATTGACTGCAGAAACAAAAGCTTCATTGAAGTTTGGAATAAATTCTTCTGGACTTGTACCAGATTTAGCTTCCATGTTTTCGTTGTATGATGCATCATCTTTTTTCGACTCGCCGGCTTCGTTTAGGTAGTCGTAGTTTGATTCAGAGATTTTGCCATCAGCCACAGTCATTGAGAAGACTACGCGGTAACCATTTGAGTAGTTCTTTTCTTCTAATGTATAGGTTCCGTCTTTCAAGTCTGCCCCATTGTCGATTTCAATGGTTTCCGTGTTTCCTGCTTGCGCCGCTTGAATTAATTGTTGTGCATAGTTTTGGAAGGAATCAAAGGAATGAGTCGCGCCAGAAACTACTTCGATTGAAGAAGGGCTTTGTGCGGCAACTAACTCTTCATTGAATTTAGGAATAAACTCTTCTGGGCTGATACCTGCTTTTTCTTTCATCGTTTCATTGTATTCAGTGTTTTCTGTTTTTGATTCGCCATCCGCATTGACGTTGTCATATTTTGATTCAACGATTTTGCCGTCTTTGACTGTGATCTCAAAGGTAACACGGTAGTCGTTTTTGTAGTTCTTTTCTTCTAAACGATATGTCCCATCTTGCATTGGCTCGCCTGCAACAACGGTTGCTTCCGTGCTTTCTGTTGATGCTGAATCGCTTGCAGAAGTTTGTGATGTACTTTCACTAGTTGACGAAGAAGCTGTATTGTTGTTGTCCGCTCCGCAACCCCCTAACAATAATGCTGCGAATGAAAATACCGCCATACCTACAATCAATTTCTTTGCTTTCATAATTATCCACCTTTTACTTGTTTATTTTCCCCACAAAAAAGTTTGTGATACATCTAACATTGTAAAGTAAATTTACGATATGTCAACCGCTTCCTTTCCGCTTTTTCTCGAAAAAATGACTTATTTTTTGATTTTCGCAAGTTTTCACGAATTTCAGGAAATATGCGTTTTTTTCATCAGAATCGTTAGACAAATGAACCATTTGTCTATATAATAGGAACGATTGTGTAATTATTATCATAGATTATTTTTATTAAGGAGAGATTTGCAATGGCAAAGAAAAACATTGTCGTTGTCGGTGCCGGTTATGCAGGCGTTTCTGCTACGAAGTACATGGCAAAGAAATTGAAAAAAGACAATGATGTTGAGATAACATTGATCGACCGTCACTCTTATCATACGATGATGACTGAACTGCATGAAGTCGCTGGAGGACGTGTAGAACCTACCGCAATTCAATATGACTTGCAGCGCTTGTTCTCACGCAAGAAAAATGTTCGTTTAGTAACCGATACAGTAACTGGGATCGATAAAGAAAATAAAACTGTCCAAACAAAATTAGGTAGCTATTCATTTGACTACTTGATCTTAGGGATGGGTGGCGAACCGAATGACTTCGGTACACCTGGCGTTAAAGAAAACGGCTTTACTTTATGGTCATTTGACGATGCTGTCCGCATTCGCGAACACATTGAAAAAACTGTCGCAAAAGCAGCGATCGAACCAGATGCAGCATTACGCAAAGCAATGTTGACCTTTGTCGTTTGTGGTTCTGGATTTACCGGGATCGAAATGATCGGTGAACTGATCGACTGGAAAGATCGTTTAGCTTCCGATTATAAATTGGACCCAAGTGAAATCAGCTTGAAAGTCGTTGAAGCAATGCCAACGATCTTAAACATGCTTGATCGTAACGATGCAGCCAAAGCAGAGCGTTACTTGAAGAAAAACAATGTTGATCTTGTCTTGAATGCACCAATCGTTGAAGTGGCACCTGACCACATCAAACTAAAAGATGGTTCAACGATCCCAACCCACACATTGATCTGGACTGCCGGTGTCAAAGGAACTAGCGATGCTGCTGATTTCGGTTTAGAAACTGCTCGTGGGTTCCGTCTAGTTGCCAATGAGTACATGGAAGCAAAAGGCTACGAAGACAAAAACATCTATATTATTGGTGACTTGGTTTACTTCGAAGAATTCCCGAACACACCAACACCACAAATCGTGCAAGCAGCTGAACAAACAGGTCACACTGCAGCAACGAATACCGTTTCAGCCATCAAAGGTGGCGAAAAACATAAATTCAAAGGAAACTACCAAGGATTTATGGTTTCCATCGGTGCCAAATGGGGCGTGGCGAACTTATTCAATAAGATTCACCTGAGCGGTTTCTTAGCGATCATTATGAAACACATCGTTAACTTGAAATACTTCTTTGATATTCGTTCTGGTTACTACATGTTCCAATACTTGATGCATGAAATCTTCCACATCAAAGATGACCGGACAGTCGCTCGTGGTCACACGTCTCGTTACGGTAACGTCTTGTGGAGTGTTCCGCTTCGTATTTTCTATGGTCTTGTCTGGTTCGTTGAAGCCTTCAAGAAAATTTTGGGTACGAATGGGGAAGTCTTCAAACCTGGTACTTGGTTCGGTGAAGGTTCTTGGTTCCAAGGCAACAGCGTATTCCCTTGGACTTGGGAATATCAAACAGTCGCTGATGCAGCCAGTGGTGCTAGTGAAGCAGCCGATGCAGCAAGTGCCGCTAGTGGTGCCGGTGAAGCAGCCGATGCAGCGACACAAGCCGCACACTTCGGTTTGAGCTATGCTTACGGTGAACAACCAATGATCGTGATTGAAAAATCACCTGACTGGTTCACAAAAGTTATGCAATTTATTATGCCAAACAACGACGTTGCCATGTTCTTCCAAAAATTCATGGTCTTCTTTGAAATTGCTTTAGCTCTTGCATTGATGGCTGGTCTCTTCACTTGGTTAGTAAACGCAACGACTATCGTTTTGGTGTTGACTTTCTGTATGTCTGGTATGTTCTACTGGGTAAACATCTGGTTCATTCCAGTTGCATTTGCCTTGATGAACGGTTCAGGACGCGCAGTCGGTTTAGACCGTTGGGTAATCCCATGGTTGCAACGTACCCTTGGAAAATGGTGGTACGGTACCCCTCGCTCCTTATATGGCAATAAATAAGCCAGCAAAATAGAATACCTGTACGACTTCATGAGACTAAGACATTCTGATTTTCAATCAGTGTCTTGGTCTCTTTCCAAGTACAGAACTTTTTCTTGATCGTCCTTGCACAGAAATCGGTGGATTATTGAGGGTTCAGCTAGTAGAATCTTGTCTTCTTATGCTAGAATGAGACACATCACATGAAAGAACAGGAGTCTTTTTTGATGAAACTAAAAGAATTTATCCGCGATGCCCATTTAAAACCATGGGATGGCGTCATCATACTTGTTTTGATCCTCAGCTCTTTTTTACCGCTTTTTATTTTTGGCCAGACGCAAACGGCTGACAAAGAAGCCGTCTTACGGGTCGATGGGACAGAAATCAAACGTTTTGACTTAGTTGAAGGTCAAAAAGCATACACCTATCTTTATGAAGATGAAGACGGAGATACCAATTTACTGGAGATCGAAGGCGATCGGATCCGAATCAAGGAAGCTGATTGCGGCGACCAGATTTGTGTCCGCCGTGGCTGGGCCAGTAAAAATGGGGAAACCATCGTCTGTCTACCTCATAAATTGGTGATCGAAATCCAAGCCGCAGATGGGAGTGAGACCGACGATCTAATCTATTGATCGTTTGCTTATGAGTCGATTACAACGAATAATTTTCATCTCACTGCTGGTCGCCCAAGGGGTCGTGATTGGTTTAGTTGAAAATATGATCCCTTATCCATTTGCCTTTGCGCCTGGTGCGAAACTAGGTTTGGCAAATTTAATTACCATTATTGCTTTGTTCACCATGCCGAAAAAAGACAGCTTTCTCTTGATTTGGCTAAGACTGATCTTAACGACGTTACTAGGAGGAACGGTTTCGACCTTCTTATATAGTATGAGTGGTTCCTTACTGAGCTACTTTGGGATGTCTTTGGTGAAACAGTTGGGGCCTAAGCGTGTCAGTATCATCGGCATTAGTGCGGCTGGCGGTTTCTTGCACAACGTCGGACAGTTGATCACCGCCTCATGGATCGCTCAATCCTGGAGCGTGATGCTCTACTTGCCGGTCCTGTCTTTCTTTGGGATCTTGTCCGGGATCGCTATCGGGATCGCCGCCAACTACTTGCTGCGCCGTGTCGAAACACTGCGCCGTTTTCAAATTGATTATGAACGCCAGACCAAAGTCAAATGGCGCTCGGATTCAGAATAAAGGAGTTAATTATGAAACTTCATTCCATGTGGCAAGAGTATCCAGCACTGCAAGCTGACTTATCTGCCTCCTTGCAATTGATGGAAAAATCATTAAAACTAAAAAACAAAGAGGTCGAACAAGCGATCCTGGCCATGATCCATTCAGGTGGAAAACTGCTGCGTCCTGCTTATCAGCTGCTCTTTTCTGCTTATGGCAGCGACAAAGATCGCGAAAAAGCCGTCGCATTGGCGGCCTCGATCGAGATGCTCCACACTGCTTCGCTGATCCACGACGATATCGTTGATCATGCGGACATCCGCCGCAAGCTGCCGACCATTCGTTCCGAATTTGGCAACGATGTCGCTGTCTATGCTGGTGATTACCTCTTTGTCTGCTGCTTTAAATTGATGGCGGATTATGCCAGCTCCATGAAAAGCTTGCAGATGAATTCCCGTAGTATGGAAAAAATCCTGGCCGGCGAATTAGGGCAAATGAGCAAACGATACGATTTGTCCGTCACTGTCGAGGATTACTTAGAAAACATTCGCGGCAAAACCGCTGAGTTGTTTGCTTTAAGCTGCTTCATCGGGGCTTATGAAAGCGGCACTTCCTTGCGCTTTGCCAATCAAGCCCGTGAGATCGGTGAAGCCATTGGCCTTGCCTTTCAAATCATGGATGACGTCTTGGATTACAGCCAAGACGCGACTGCCTTAGGAAAACCAGTATTGGAAGATGTTCAGCAAGGCGTCTATTCTTTGCCGCTGTTGATGGCATTGAAAAATGACCGCCAACAACTGTTGCCACTGCTGGAAAAACAAGCCGCAATGACTGAGGCGGATACCCATGAAGTCTATCGGATCGTCCAAGAAAGCGCCGGGATTGACGAAGCCAAGAAACTCGCAGCCGACTACACGAAAAAAGCTTTGCAGGCGATCCAGAAATTGCCTGAGACCAAAGATGAAACCAAAACATATCTTTATCAGATCACTGCTCAGATCCTTGGGCGTCAGAACTGATCAAGGATCTAGCAAAAGCCTAGCAGCTGGAATCATACTGAAATAAGTCCCCAAGGGTAGATTTTTGATCTACCTTTGGGGGCTTTTTAGTTGATAGCTAGAATTTTATACGCAAAAAAAGCCTCAACGGACAAATCATCTGTCCGTTGAGGCTTTTTTTCTTTTAACGCATCGTCACAAATTCTTCTGACCCCGTCGGATGAATGGCAACGGTTTGATCAAAGTCTGCTTTCGTAGCACCCATTTTGATGGCTACAGCGAAGCCTTGCAGCATTTCATCGACACCGATCCCGACGCCGTGCAGACCGATGATTTTTTCTTCTTCTCCTAAGCACACCAATTTCATCTCACATTTTTGGCGATACTCATTTAAAGCAAAGTACATCGGTGTAAAGCGCGAACGATACACCTTTATCTGCTCTTGGCCGTATTTTGCCAAGGCTGCTTCTTCGGATAAACCAATCGTGGCAATCGGTGGATGCGTAAAGATGACCGTCGGTACTAAATTATAATCCAAGTACGCATCGCTTTGACCGTTGAACAAGCGTTCAGACAAGCGACGACCGGCGGCGATCGCAACCGGGGTCAAATCCAATTTTCCAATGACATCGCCCACCGCAAAAATCGAGTCAGCTGTGGTATTTTGATATTTGTCCACAATGATAAACCCTTTTTCATCCAATTGGACATCGGTGTTTTCCAGACCTAACTTGTCCGTATTCGGCACACGACCACCAGCAAAAAGGACGCAATCGCCGGTCAAAGTTTCGCCATTTTCAAAGTGAACGATATACTCGTCACCTTCTTTAATGATACGAGAGGCCACGTAGCCTGCATAAGTTTCGATTCCTGATTCTTGGTACATCTCCACGAGATTATCCGCAAGCATCTTGTCAAAGGTTCGTAATGGCCGCTCTTTGCGGTACGCCCAAGCCACTTGGCTGCCCAGCTGTTGGCTGACCCCGCTGATTTCGGCTGCGATGTAGCCTGCCCCTAAGACGACCATACGCTTTGGTGCTTCTCGCAACGCAAAAAAACCATTCGAGTCAATGGCGTACTCACCGCCGGGAATATTCATCGCGCTAGGTTTTCCACCGGTGGCGATCAAAATGTTTGCTGCATGGTAGTTTTCCCCATTGACGGTAATCGTGTGGTTATCCACAAACTGTGCATAACCGTGGATAACTTCTACATTATTGCTGTCTAAGCCTTTTTGATAGGCTGTGTGTAAAAAATCAATGTATTTTTCACGGTTATCCACAAGTTCAGTAAAATTAAATTTATCCACATGCGGATAAATGCCGTAGCTAGTTGCGTCCCGTTTGATCATTTCTAACATCTCACTGGCTTGCCACATGACTTTTTTCGGTACACAGCCGACATTGACACAGGTGCCGCCTAATTCATTGCCTTCGATCAATAATACTTTGGCGCCGTGCATCCCTGCCCGATTGGCTGAGGCGATCCCGCCGCTGCCGCCACCAATTACTATGTAGTCGTATGTTTCCATATTTGTTGTTTCCTCCTTAAGATTGTCTATGTTCTCATCGATCCTTTTTGGCTGGATTGATTCAACAAAAAAAGCCGAGAGAAACTCTCGACCTTATTTTTTCTTCCGAATCATGTCTCCGACTTCCACCGGTTCTTTGACCGGCATCGTCAGCAGCATCATAGGATTTGGTGCACGATCGATGGATTCACCGTCTTCATTATACATGACTTCGACGGTTTGGTGAAAGTGATGGAATCCGGGACCGTAAAATTCGATTTCATCGCCGACGGAAAAGTGGTTCCGTTGCCGAATCGTAGCTGTTTTCGTTGCCGGATCATACGCCATGACTTCCCCAATAAATTTGTATTGCGGAATTTTCCGACGTGGACCAAACAACTGCTCATTTTCACTTGGGGTATCGTAGTAAAAGCCTGACGCAAGCTCGCGCTGCGCAACTTTCCACAATTCATCGATCCATTCTTGTTTGCAGACATAGTTCTCTGGATCGGCCATGTAACTGTCCACGGCTGCTTTATAAACGTTCGCCACAGTTGAAACATAGTGGATCGATTTCATGCGGCCTTCGATTTTGAAACTATCAACGCCGTTTTCAATCAGATCAGGGATATGTTCGATCATCGACATATCCACGGCACTCATGGAGAATTCTTCTTCCACTGTCCCATTCTTAGTCAAACTGTTTCGTTCCGTTGCAAAGGGCATGTCGAACAGATCATATTTCCAACGGCAAGATTGCGAACAGCCACCGCGATTGGCGTCTCGCATCGACATATGATTGGACAAAGTACAACGGCCAGAATACGAAATACACATGGCGCCATGAATAAAGGCTTCGATCTCCACGCTAGTATTTTTGCGGATCTCAGCGACTTCCTCCATCGACACTTCTCGGGCGAGGACGACCCGTTCTAGGCCTTCTTCCCGCCAAAATTCCAATGTTTCATAATTCGTGGCACTAGCTTGGGTGGACAAATGGATCGGTAGACCTGGCGCTTCTGTTGCGCAGATCTGGATCAATGCGGGATCAGAAACGATCACGGCCGAAATACCGACATCTCGCAATTCCCGAAAGAATTCCCCTGCACCTTCTTGATTGCCCTCATGGGTCACCATATTGGCTGCTACATAGACTTTTGCGTTGTGGGCTTTGGCAAAAGCCACCCCTTCCGCCATTTCTTCATAGGTAAAGTTACCCGCGCGACTCCGTAGACCATAGGCATTGCCGCCGATATAGACAGCGTCAGCGCCATAGTGGATCGCTGTTTTTAATTTTTCTAACGTACCAGCTGGTGCTAACACTTCTGGTCGTTTCAATGCTTGTTTAACGGTCATTTGTTCTTGCTCCTTACTTGATATCGTCAGGATCGATGGCATAAAATCCAGTGTCTAACCCACGTTCTGCCGGATGAAGTTGGGCAACTTGTTCACTGAGCACAGCTGCTTGCTCTGCTTGCCACTTCCCACTTTCCACAAGGCTCTTGGCTTGGGCAAACAGTTTAGCAATTGCCACAAAGGCAGCCCCTCGTGTATAGATTCCGTCCAGCTTCCAGATTTGAAAGCCTGTTGCGGCTAATTCCGCCAGCTGCAGCATCAGATTGATGTCGTTATTGGCAAAAATGTGCGTGCCGTGGCTATCTTCATAAATGGAATAGTGGGTTTCTTCTTTTTTCGGTTCGGATAAAAACAACCCACGGTCGTGGTTCTTTTCTTCCGATTGTTGGGTATAGTTATAATAATTTTGTAAAAGCGGACGCTTCGATTGGTGAATGCAGGTCGCACCATAAACCAATACTTCCACAGGAATATTTAGTTGCGGGGCCATGATTTTCATTTCCTCGAAAGGAACTTCTCGCGCTAAAACGGCTGCCTTTGCTCCTTTTTGTCCCCAAAAATTGATTTGACGAGCGCTCGTTACTAAGGTTTCCCCTGCATAGATAAATGGCAAGGCACATTCTGGATTTTGCTTCATGCGGTAAATAATCCCAGGATCTCCGAGAGCAATTTGATCGGCTTGATTGGTCTTCAGAAATGCTAGGTATTCTGGAATCAGCTTCATTTTTTCTGGATGCATGATGCCATTGACTGCGATCGTCACTTTCTTTCCAGCTTCGTGGGCCATGTCGATCAGTCTGATTTGCTCTTCACGAGAAAAAGAGGCCGGTAGGCGCAGCCCGAATGTCTCTTCTCCAAAAAACAATGTATCAACATAAGGGATGAGCTGCTGTGCTTGCTCGATCGATTCCACCGTGGCGATAATCTCAACCATAATACTCCTCCTTTTTTCAACTCATTCATAGTATCACACAGCAGGGTTCTTTCCAAGAGGTCTCGTTACTCTTTTTTTCACGAATAACGCTTTACTCATTAATCAACCGTTGTCATAAAGCTGTTTATAAGGATATTTTTTTGTGAATCACCAATCATAATCAATGGAGAGTTCTTGATCACTACAAGACATAGCAAGACAAAAAAAGCGGCGTTCCTATGGATGCCGATTGCTCGACCATAGAAACGCCGCTGCCGTTATTGGCTCGACTTAAACTTGTTGCAAGACCCGTGCTTGTCCCTCTTTGACATTGAGGGTGATCGATCCTTTGGAAGCACCGATCGTCACTTTGTCACCTAAATGAATTTGTCCTGATAGGAGTGCTTCACTTAAACGGTCTTCGACTTCTTTTTGCAAGGCCCGACGAATCGGCCGTGCCCCATATTCTGGATCAAAACCAGCTTTACCGATCACATCAATGGCAGATGGCGTGATCTTCAATTGGATGTCTTGGTTGCCTAATCGTTTGATAATCGCTTTGCTCATGATCTTCACGATCTCGTGGATCTCCCCTTCACCTAAGGATTGGAAGACTACTGTTTCATCCACACGGTTCAAGAACTCTGGACGGAAGGCTTTTTTCAGCTCTTCTAAGATCCGTTTTTGCATCGCTTGGTGATCTTTCGTTAAATCAGTGACATTAAAACCAACGCTTTTTTCTTCGCGGATTTGTTGGGCACCGATATTAGAGGTCATGATCAAAATCGTGTTACGGAAATCGACTTTCCGACCTTTGGCATCCGTCAAATGGCCATCATCCAGCACTTGCAAGAGGATATTGAAGACATCGGGATGGGCTTTTTCCACCTCGTCCAATAAGATGACGGAGTAAGGTTTTGAACGGATTTTTTCCGTCAATTGCCCACCTTCATCATAGCCGACATAGCCTGGCGGTGAACCGATCAAACGGCTCGTGCTGTATTTTTCCATAAATTCGGACATATCGACACGAACCAAGGCATCTTCACTACCAAACATCGCTTCTGCTAAGGCTTTGGCAAGCTCGGTTTTCCCGACACCAGTCGGACCTAAGAACATGAAGGAACCGATTGGGCGATTCGGATCTTTCAACCCACTGCGGGCGCGGCGGATCGAACGAGCGACTGCTTTGACCGCTTCTTCTTGGCCAACTACCCGTTGATGCAAGATCTTTTCAAGATCCAACAAGCGTTCGCTTTCTTTTTTCTCCATCTGTTGCAAAGGTACGCCGGTCCATTGGGAAACGACCGTGGCAACATCTTCTGCAGTAACACTATCGGCATAGCCTGAGGCTTCTTTGACTTCCATAAACGCTACTTCCGTCAGCTGTTGGGTCAATTTCTTTTCCTTGATCCGTAGACGAGCTGCTGCTTCAAAATCTTGCTGACGAATAGCGGCTTCTTTTTCTTCAATCAAGTTAGCGATCTCGTTTTGCAGATCTGCCAATTCTGAACTTTCATCGGTTTTGTCTAAACGCACTTTGGCAGCTGATTCATCCATCAAATCAATGGCTTTATCTGGTAATTGACGCGAATTGATGTAACGTACGGACAATTGCACAGCGGCGTGTAACGCATCATCAGAAATTTCCACCCCATGATGTTCTTCATAACGAGGACGCAACCCCCGTAAAATTTCTTCCGCTTCTTCTGGTGTTGGTTCGTCGACTTGCACCCGTGCAAAACGGCGTTCTAACGCAGAATCTTTTTCAATGTATTTTTGGTACTCATCTAGCGTTGTGGCACCGATGGTTTGCAATTCTCCACGGGCTAGGGCTGGTTTCAGAATATTCGAGGCATCAATCGCCCCTTCGGCTCCGCCGGCCCCAATCAGTGTATGCAATTCATCAATGAATAAGATGATTTGACCATCTTGATAGATCTCATCGATGATTTTTTTCATTCGGTCCTCAAACTCGCCCCGGTATTTCGTTCCGGCAACTAAAGCCCCCATGTCCAGCATCATCAAGCGTTTGTTTTGCATGTCTTCTGGGACTTCCCCATTGATGATTTTTTGGGCTAAGCCTTCGGCGATCGCGGTTTTCCCAACACCAGGTTCCCCCACGAGAACAGGGTTGTTTTTCGTCCGACGGCTAAGGATCTGGATCAGGCGTTTGACTTCTTTGGCACGCCCGACAACAGGATCTAGGCGTTTTTCACGGGCTAATTTGGTCAAATCACGGGCTAAGGAATCCAAGGTCGGTGTTCCTTGCTGCGCTTTGGCTTGGGCTGGACGACGACGACCAGCACTTCCGTTGGTTTTGCTTTCATTGAAGCCCATTTTTTTCTTCAAAAGCTGACGCATTTTCGCGAGACTCAAGCCGAGATTCAGCATGATTCGTGAAGCCAATATGTCTTCGTCTCTTAATAAGCCCAATAATAGATGTTCGGTACCGATTTGTGGTGCCCCTAAACGCTTGGCTTCATCCCCTGCATAAGCAAATGTATGTTTTGCTCGTGGTGAATATGCGAGATAGGCATTTTCTGGATATTGACGAACGGTGCCGTACCCTGTTAAATGTTCGATTTCTTCACGAATATCATTTTCTGTGATATTCATTTCCCGCAAGGTTTTGCCGGCAATCCCGTTTTGTTCAATGACCAATGCCAATAGAATGTGTTCAGAACCTACTGCTTGGTGCTTAAAGTATTTTGCTTCTTCTTGGGCGATAGCCAAAACGGCTTTCGCGCGTTGGGTGAATAATTCATCCATCTCTTTCACTTCCTGTCTTCGTAACTTAATCGTTCTAGAATTGCATGGAGCAAATCAGCTCGTGTTCTATTTTCATAAGGAGAACGTCCTAGAACTGCTTTCGCGATGACGGTCAACAATAAATTGCCTTCTCGCTTGGACAGGATTCCTTCCTCATAAAGTTTCTGGATTATTGCATATGCATCTTTTTCCGAGATGGTTTCATCGAATAATTGATTCATTTCTTTTAAGTAGTGGTGGCTGTCAGTAATTTTGACTTTCTCGATCCGAATATAGCCGCCCCCGCCGCGTTTGCTTTCAACCGCATAGCCTCTTTGAACGGTAAAGCGGGTATTGATCACGTAATTTATTTGTGAGGGCACGCAGTTGAACAAATTTGCCATTTCTGCGCGACGAATCTCAATGGTTTCACTGTCTTCAAGAATTTTCTTCAAATATGCTTCAATCAAATCGGAAGTATTGTGATGACTCAATTCATTCCCTCCCTTGACTAATTCTGACCTTCATTATACCCAATTTTTGAATCCTTGGAAAGATGTACGCTTGCACAAATGGCCGGACTAAAGGAAATTTTAAAGACACCGGCGCCTCACTATTAGGTTTAGAAACAAAAACAAGCAGCTGGACGGGGAACAAAAAGAGAATTCTTTGGTCCCCGAAGGCTGCTTGGTTAAAGTATTTGGTTTTAGCTAGTTTCTAATCACTTTCTGAGCTACTTTCACTCGTAGCGCTTGAATCAGAGGAATCATCTGAACTACTGCTTGGCGTCGATGAGGACGAATCATCTGGTTCAGGTCCTCTAGAGATCGTGACCGTTACAGTAGAGCCAACTTCGACGGAGGTTCCAGCACCTGGAGAGACACGGACAACATGTCCAGCTGGTACCGAGTCATTATAGCCGTCCTCTTCCTCAAAAGTTGAGTCCAATCCCGCTTCATTCAAGTCTGCTTCTGCATCGGCTTGGCTTTTCCCAACAATTCTTGGTACATTGACCATTTCCTGCCCACTGCTGACCGTCAAAGTGATGGTCGTTTGGGAAGTCACCACCGTTTCACCTGTTGCGGGTGCTTGGGCGATGATCGTGCCTGATGGTTGACTGCTAGATTGATAGATCACTTCGATCTGTGATCGGTCGACACCACGAGAAGTCAATGCTGCTCTTGCATCTGCCTCTGTCATGCCGTAATAATTATCCATTGCGAAGCTATCTGGTCCGGAGCTGACCTTAAAGGTGATTTCGTCTTCTGCTGGGGAAACTTCCCGCCCTGCTGCTGGTGATTGACTGATAATATCCCCTTCATCGACATCATCTGACGACTCTAGCTCTTCTTTGATTCTGTCTTCATCAAAGCCCAAATCGATCAACTCTTTTTTGACATCATCAAAGGAACGACCTTCATAGTCATCAAGGGTGATTTTCTTCGTTCCACTACTGATGTAGAGAGTCACGACGGAATTCTTTTTGACTTCATTGCCTTCTGGGGGATCGGTTTTGACGACATTGCCTGCTTCGACTTCATCATCTTCGATTTCTTCCACCTCGTCTGCGACTTTCAAACCGGCGGCTTCCAGTTCGGCCCGAGCGGCGGCTTCTGTCTGACCACTGACTTCAGGAATTGCCACATCTCCCCGACCACCGCCGAATAGGAAGTAACTGCCTATCCCTAGCAGTGCGATCACCATAATGATTGGCAGCAGTAGCCAGCGTTTGCGTTTTTTCTTTTTCGGCTGGGCCGCTTCTTCAGCTTGATCCGCTGCCGTTTCTGCCACGGGTTCTTCCACTGGCGGCGTTTCGACTTGGGCTGCTTCCACAGGGGTCAGCACTCTCGTTTCATCCATCAGGGCATGAGGTTCCCATCTCGGTTCATTGAGCCGTTCAGGAGACAACACGGTATCGAGATCTGCCCGCATTTCATCGGCGGTCTTGTAACGATCCGCCGGTTCTTTGGCGGTCGCCTTCAACACGACGTTTTCCAACGATTGCGGAACATTTTTGTCATAGATCCTAATCGACGGGATCTCATCTTGGAAGTGTTTCAAGGCGATCGTTACGGCTGATTCGCCATCAAAGGGTACTTTGCCGGTTAAAATTTCATAGAGAATGATCCCAATCGCATAAATATCTGATTGATTGGTGGCCATACTGCCTCGTGCTTGTTCTGGTGAAAGATAATGCACCGAGCCTAGCATCGAGTTGGTTTGGGTGATCGACGTTTCTGATAGAGCGATCGCGATCCCAAAATCGGTGATTTTCACCACGCCGTCTTCATTGATCAGCACATTCTGGGGCTTTAGGTCCCGGTGAATGATACGGTGCTGATGGGCCAATGCCACCGCTGATAAGATTTGTTGGATGATATCAACGATCTGCAAATAAGGTACGGGATAGTGCGTTTGGATATAGCGCTTGAGATCCATTCCTTTGACATATTCCATCACCAAAAACTGCATGCCGTCTTCTTCACCGACATCATAAACGGTTACGATGTTGGGATGAACCAGCTCAGTCGCCGCCAAGGCTTCTCGTTGAAAGCGCCGAATCGCACTTTGGTCGTTTTGGAAGTCAAAACGAAGCACTTTGATTGCCACTTCACGGTCTAAGATCAAGTCATGCGCCAAAAACACATTTGCCATTCCGCCGCTGCCGATATTGCCGATGATTTTGTATCGGCCGTTTATCTTCTTCCCAATTTCGATCATGGGCGCTCTCCTCCAACTTTAATCAATAATACCGTGATATTGTCGACACCGCCGCGTTCGTTGGCTTGATCGATCAATGATTGCACTGCTTCTTCCAGCTCAGGGGTTTCTTGGATCGTTGCTGTGATCTCTTCATCTGAGACCATGTTGGTCAATCCATCTGAACACAGCAGCAAATAATCCCCGTCTGCAATAAAGTGGATCGCCACATCGACTTCGACTTCGCTTGGCATACCGATCGAGCGGGTCAAAACGTTTTTGCGAGGATGATTCAAGGCCATTTCTGCCGTGATTTGTCCTGACTTCACCAATTCATTGACCAGTGAATGGTCCTCTGTGATTTGGGTCAGCACTTGATTGCGTAAAAGATAGGCACGGCTGTCCCCGACATTGGCGATCGTAAACTGGTCGCCTAATAAGGCCACAGCAATGATCGTGGTGCCCATGCCGCTAAGTTCTTCTTGTTCTTGTCCTTTTTGGAAAATCACTTGGCTTTCCGCTTGGATTTTTTGGATCAGCCATTGGGCAGTTTTTTCACTATCTGTCAGTTCTGTCTGTTCCCAAGCGGTGCCGATCTCACTGACTGCTTGACGGCTAGCGACATCTCCGGCCCGGTGGCCCCCCATGCCATCGGCAAGCAAGGCCAATGTCACATTGGCTTTATTTACATAGGTTGCTGCAAAATCTTGGTTTGTGTTGCGACGTTTGCCGACATCTGTTTGAAAACGAATCTCCAATTTCTTTCACCTCGTTACTTTTTGCGTAGACAACTGATAAAAAAGCCATCTGTCATAAAATCTTGCGGATAGATCGTCAACATATCCTCTTGAACAGCTTCAGCTGCCAGCGGTCCTACCGCAAGAGGCATTTGCTCAAATTCAGGATGGTCAGCGAGAAACGCTGCCACGACTTGTTGATTTTCTTCCGCTAGAATCGTACATGTGCTGTAGACCATTATACCCGATTTTTTCAAGGTTGGGGCGGCACTTTCCAAAATCTCTCGCTGAATCTGCGGCAAGCGTTGGAAATCGGCTTCCGTCTTGCTGTATTTGATGTCTGGCTTACGGCGCATCAATCCTAGTCCAGAACAAGGGGCATCCACTAAGATGCGATCAAATTGTTCGGGTGCAAAGGTTTGAGCCGTCTCCCGCGCATCCATCACGCGGGTTTCCACAACTGCTTCTACGCCTAAACGTTGGGCATTTTGCTGAATCAGCTTAACCTTATGGGCATGGATATCCAGTGCTGTCACTTTGCCGCCCTCTGCGGCAGACAAGAAGGCAGCGATATGGGTCGTTTTGCCTCCTGGTGCGGCGCAGGCATCCAATACTTGATGGTCCCGAGCTACTTGTAAAACGGGGGCAACCAGCATCGAACTTTCATCTTGGATCGTCAGTAAGCCTTCTTTGTAGAGGGAAGAGCCCGCCATAAAGCCTTTGTCAGCCACAACCCCATAGGGGGAAAGCTCACTTGGCCGTGCGTCAATGCCTTCTTCTTGCAGCCGCTCGATCGCTGCTGCTTGCGAGATGCGCTGCAGATCGATACGACCACTGGCATGATTGGGTTCAAATAGGGCATAGCCCAGCTCACTGGTTTCTTCGATCCCAATTTGTTTGACTAGTTTCTTCGTTAGCCACAGGGGCAAACTGATTTCCGTTGCTAAACGTTCCATTGGGTCTTTGATCAATGCCAAGTCTGGCACTCCTTGTCGTTGGATCGTGCGCAGCACGCCATTGACGAATTTACCGGTTCCCGGATTGCCTTTGGCTTTCGCGATATCCACGGCTTCATGAATGATAGCATGGGCGGGTACTTTATCGAGATACAGCATCTGATACAAGGAAAGCCGCAGCAGCGTTTTGACCCACGGGTCAACTTTGCGGGCATTTTTAATAAACCGATCCAAATAATAATCCAATAAAAGCTGACGACTGATGGTGCCGTACACCAATTCAGTCAGCAAGCGACCGTCTTTGTCATTTAAACGCCCTTGATTCATCAATTCCCGTAGCAATAGATTGGAATAAGCGCCGCCTTTTTCGATTCGTAACAACGCTTCTAGGGCCACAAAACGCACTGTATATTGTATATCTCCAAGATTACGCTTCATAGGTACCTACCTGATCCCCTTTTTGAATCTGTTGTCCACTGCCGTTTAAGAATGCGGCAATGTCTTGTCGGCCTTTTCCAGCTGGCTGCAATTCATCGATAGCCAATACCGTGCCTTCACCACAAGCGATCAGCAACGTTTTTTTCGTCCGTTCAATGATCGTTCCTGGCGGGGCTGTCGTCGTTTGCTCCAACGGTGTTACTTGCCAAAGCTTCCAGCGGTTGCCGTTTTGTGTCGTAAAAGCGATTGGCCATGGCCGCATGCCTCGGACTTGGGCGTCGATTTGCACCGCCGTTTTCTGCCAGTCGATGGCTTCTTGTTCACGGCTGATATTCGGCGAGAAGGTTACTTTCGCTTCTTCTTGCGGAACTGACTGCAGCTCTCCTGACAAGATTTTCGGCACAGTTTCCAGCAGCAAGTCTTTGCCTAATAGGCTCAACTTATCAAACATCGTCCCCACATCATCTTGCGCCGTGATCGGCAAACGAGCTTGAGCAAAAATACCGCCAGCATCCATTTTTTTGATCATTTCCATGATGGTTACACCCGTTTCTTGCTCCCCTTCCATGATGGCATAATGCACAGGTGCTCCGCCTCGGTATTTCGGCAGTAGGGACGCATGAACGTTGATAGCGCCATACTTCGGTACTTCTAGTAAAGCACTAGGTAAAAATTGGCCGAAAGCTGCCGTGATCAGCAGATCGGGTGCTAAAGCTTGAATCTGCTCCATTTCTGGTGACCCACTGATTTTTTCTGGTTGTAAAACCAACAAGCCATGCTTCAACGCCGCTTCTTTGACGGGGGTCGGAGTGATAGTTTTTTTGCGACCGACGGGACGATCCGGCTGGGTCACGACTGCTGCCACTTCATAGCCGGCTTCAAGCAAGCCTTCTAAAATTGGGACGGAAAACGCCGGGGTACCCATAAAGACGATTTTAGTCATTTTCATGTTCCTCCATATACTTTTCTAAGTCTTCTTCAGAAATGCGTTCGACGAGCTTGTCGACAAACAGCACGCCATTTAAATGATCGATCTCATGCTGCATCGCCCGCGCCAAGTAACCGAATGCTTCCACTTCCATTTCTTCTCCTTCTCGATCGAAATAGCGGACAGTGATCTCGTCTGCTCGTTTGACGGTCCCGAAGGTGTGAGGAATACTCAAGCAGCCTTCCACATCAAGGGATTCACCAGAAGAAGCGATGATCTCAGGGTTGATCATTTCAAAGCGATCGTCTTCTTCGACTTCCACGATCGCCACTTGCAGGTTTTTGCCGACTTGCGGTGCGGCAATACCGATCCCATCGTGGGCAACCATCGTTTCATAAAGGTCGTCTAGTAGCTGAACGAGCTCATCGGTAATTACTTTGACGGGTTTTGCTTGCCGACGAAGACGTTCATCGGGGGTAATAATAATAGGATAACGCATATTTTCTCCTCTAAATAAAATTCAACGGCTCTTGGTCAATCGACACGTACAATCCTTTGCGCTGATCGATTTGACTTTGATCCAACAGACGGGTCAACAAAGCAGGTAGCTGCGGTTCATTTTTGTATTTAATGATCAATTGGTAGTAATAACGGTTTTTCACCCGCAAAATCGCACTTGGTGCCGGCCCCAACAAAATACTTTGCGGTGACAGCTCCTGCTGCAGATCCCGCGCGATCGCAAACATCTTCTGAGCGGCGACTTGCTCTTCGGGATGGCTGCAGGTGATTTTGACGGTGAAATAGTACGGTGGATAACCGCTTTGGTGCCGCATCCACATCTCTTTTTGATAGAAATCTTCGTAGTCTTGCGACTGCGCCAACTGGATGGCATAGTGCTCAGGGTTAAATGTTTGGATCACCACTTCGCCGGTTTTTTCTGCCCGACCTGCCCGACCACTGACCTGAGTCAACAGCTGGAACGTCCGTTCACTCGAACGAAAATCTGGCAAATTCAAGGCGGTATCGGCATTCAAGACCCCTACCAGTGTGATATCAGGAAAATCCAAGCCTTTGGCGATCATTTGAGTCCCTAACAAAATATCCGCTTTTTTCTCCCCAAACAAGGTCAAGATTTTTTCATGGGCGCCTTTTTTGCGGGTGGTATCGACATCCATCCGTAAGACCCGCGCTTCAGGAAACAGTTCCTTCAACTCTTCTTCCACTTTTTGCGTGCCCGTTCCGTAATAACGAATCTTGTCTGCATTGCAGTTGGGGCAACGATGGGGGATGTGTTCTTCATGCCCGCAATAATGACAGCGCATCGTTTTGGTATCCATATGCAGCGTCAAGGAGATGTCACAATTTGGACAAGGCAAAACATACCCGCAATCGCGGCACATCACGAAGGAAGAGTAGCCGCGCCGATTCAGCAGCAAGACGATCTGTTCTTTGCGGGCCAAACGGTCTGTGATTTTTTCCTGTAACGGACGAGAAAAGGTTTGATACTTTTTATTGGCAAATTCGGTACGCATATCCACGACTTCGATCTGCGGTAATTGCGCATTGGTTTTTGCCCGCTGATTCAATTTCAATAAGCGGTAGACTTCTTTTTGGGCCCGAGCACGAGATTCTAATGACGGCGTCGCACTGCCTAACACCACTGGACAGTGATGGTACTGGCTGCGCCAAATCGCTAAATCTCTCGCATGATAACGAGGGGCTTCCTCTTGCTTGTAGGAAGCTTCGTGCTCCTCATCGACGATGATGACCCCAATGTTTTTCAACGGAGCAAAAATCGCCGAACGGGCGCCAACCACCACCTGCGCCTCCCCACGTTCGATCTTACGCCATTCATCGTATTTTTCACCTTGGGACAAGCCGCTGTGTAAAACAGCCACTGCGTCGCCGAGACGGCTTTTAAAGCGTTCGACCATTTGCGGGGTCAACGCGATCTCCGGTACGAGCATGATCGCGGTTTTGCCTTGTTTCAGCAATTGGGCGATCGCTTGTAGATAGACTTCTGTTTTTCCACTGCCGGTGATCCCTTCCAGTAAAAAAGTCTGCGCCTCTTGGTTATCCGCACAAGCAGTGATTTGCGCTACTGCAGCTGCCTGTTCTTCATTTAATTCAAGGGGGACCGTTTTTTGAAATTGACGGTCTTTGTAAGGATCACGGTAGGCTTCAACTTCCGTAAAGGTCAGCCAGCCAGCTTCTTGCGCTTGGTTCAAAGCCGCAGTGGAAATCCCTTGTTCGGTAAAAAAGGAAACCGGCAAGCGGGCTTCCTCTGTCAAAATCTGTAAGATTTCCAGCTTGCGTTTGGCCCCTTTGCGCAGCTGTTGCTGGACGGCGGGGATTTCTGCTGGCTCGATCTTGCGTTCAATGTAACGGGTCATTTTCGCTTTGTTTTTATTTTTCACGAGATACTGCAATTCAACTACTGCGGCTTCCCGCAAAGGCTTCAACTGCGGCAGCAGCCCTGCACTTTCGGCGTCTTGCCAACTGAGGATGCCGTCTTCGGGAAAATATTCTTTGATGGGATGATTTCCTTCCAGCAAAACGATCTGCTTTTGGTACTCGGCTTTCATCACACTAGGCAGCATCGTCTGCAAGCAAGTAATCTTAAAGGCAAAGGTCGTTTCCTTCATGTAGTCGGCTAATTGGAGAAGTTCTTCATTGACGACAGGCGACAAATCCAACAAACGAACGATTGGTTTTAAGGTCTGCTGCGGTTCGGCAACTTCTGAAAGGCCGACGACGAACCCTTGGATATGGCGGTCGCCTTTGCCAAATGGCACTTCGACCCGCATTCCTGTCTCAATGGCGGCTTGTAATTCTGATGGGATCAGATAAGTAAAAGGCTGATCGGTCTGCATCGTGGGAACATCCACGATCACTTCTGCTATGTACGCCATTTCTTCTCCTCCTTTTAGGTTCTATTTTACTAAATGGGCTGGGGTTTGTCTGTACCCCTTACAAAAATTTAACCATCACCATTCAAAAGAAAAAGCCAGAACACAGGCGTGCTCTAGCTTGCTTTTGTCTATAGCTTTTGTTCGTCGCGGATACGCGCTTCTAATTCTTTTTGTTCTTGGTCTTTTTGCGCTTTGCGCTCTTCTTGTTCCATTTTCAAGCGGGCGCGCTTGATTTCTGGATGCGGATCATTAACGACTAATTCCGCTTCGATTTCTTCAAGTGCTTGACCCACACTTTTCACTGAATCAAAGTTTTCTAGTGTTGCTTGCGCACCGGCATCAAGTTCATGCGCTCGTTTGCTTGCTAAGATCACTAATGAATATTTTGAATTGACACGATCCAACAAAGAATCGATTGAAGGTTTTAACATCATATTTCTTACAGCTCCTCTAACATTTTGATATAGGTTCCGATCACTCGGTCAACGCGAAAATGTTCACTCGAAATAATTTCGCGAATTCGTTGGACTGCCTTAGGTACTTCATCATTGACAACGGCATAATCATACAAAGCCATCATTTCGATTTCTTCACGGGCGACACGCATCCGTTCATCGATCACTTCGGCAGAGTCGGTTCCTCTTCCTGTAATACGAGAGCGTAATTCTGCCAGATCAGGTGGCGTCAGAAAAATAAACACACCATCGGGAACTTTGTCTTTTACTTGTTTTGCCCCTTGCACTTCGATCTCTAAAAACACATCTTTTCCTTGATCCAATGTTTGTTGGACATAAGATAATGGGGTGCCATAATAATTGCCGACATATTCGGCGTATTCCAGCATTTCACCGGCTTCGATCAAGGCTTCAAATTCTTCACGCGTGCGGAAATAGTAATCGACCCCTTCCACTTCCCCCTCGCGTTTTTGACGAGTGGTCATTGAAACGGAATATTGAAAATCGTTGTCGTCACTCTCAAAAATTGCTTTGCGCACGGTCCCTTTCCCTACTCCGGAAGGTCCTGATAAAACTATAAGTAATCCTCGCTCTGACATAATGACGTCCTTTCACTGACATTTGCTTAACGTCTATTTTGCACTTTTTTTCAGCAACTTTCAAGAACTACTTTATTATAATGGGAATTTCATGAAATTGCTAGTCTACACTTCGGCTGCTTTCTTAAAAGCCCATGTTGCTTAAGGTATTGATGACCCCTGCTAATTCGTCTTTGGCGGTGATCGCTTTTTCGGTAGGATCCGTCACTTCTTGGCAATCGATACGCACGATGTACCGACGATTTAAAGAAACCGCTACGCCATCAACTAATAGATGAAGAAAATCCGGCTCGATGGCTACGCAGGCATCTTCCCATGCAGAGAAATTCTCTTTGTCAGAGGGTATACTGCGTTTGATGACATTTTTTCCGCTCAGTTCGTGAAAGGTGATATCGTAATATTTCATTGGTTCATTCCTCCTACTCGATGTTTTGAACTTGTTCTCTGATTTTTTCAATGATCGTCTTCATTTGGACGACACTGTTTTTGATTTGGATCGGACTTGATTTTGAGCCAATCGTATTGACTTCCCGGTTCATCTCTTGGATCAAGAAATCCAGCTCTCGACCTATCGGCGTCTCAGCTGCCAGCAGCTCCGTCATCGTCGTTAAATGGATACTTAAACGATCCAGTTCTTCGTGGATATCGCCGCGTTCCAATAAAATCGCCAACTCTGTCAGTAAACGATCGCGCTCGACTTCTTCCCCTAAATAGGCAGTCAGTTTCTTTTCAAAGCGTTCTTGGTAGTCTGCCTCATAGAGGGCCACGAATTGTTTGAGTTCTGTCAGCTTTTCCTGCAGCTGTCGCTGGTTTTCTTGCAAGATCTGCAGAATGCCTTGCCCTTCCACCCAGCGGCTTTGATCGATCGCTGCCAACGCTTGGTCTAATGCTTCCATCACGCCATCGGCTAAGGTGCTTTCTTCTGGCTCTTGATCAGAGATCGTTAGAAAAGCTTCATGGAGCAGGAATTGTTCCAGCAATGCTGCTTTAGGCAGCTCTGCTAGGTCAAAACGGTCTTTGGCTTCGGTATCGATCTCCTGCATGAAACGTTCCAGCAGGTCCCATTGGATCTCGATCTGTTTCGTATTTGCGGTTTTTTCTTTTAAAGTCACATACAATTCGATCCGTCCTCGCTGGAGGGTCTGCTTGATCGACTGCCGTAAAGCACCTTCTAGAGGATTCAATTGTTTGGGCATTCGCAGCTGCAGGTCCAAAAAGCGCTGATTGACACTTTTGATCTCAATTTCGATCTGCGCATCTGGCGTTTCTGCACTGCCTTTGCCAAAACCAGTCATACTTTTCATTTGATCACTCCTCACCCTTTTGCTTTCTTACATGGAAAGCAGGGCTTTTTTAAGTTCTGCAAATTCTTCATTGGATAAGGTGACGCCTTTGCCCATCTTCTCGTGCTCTGGACCCCAATCTCTCAGATCAAATTTTGGTGGACGCCCATTCCAGCTCACCAAATTCAATTCTTTGCGCCAGCCTCTTTGATTTTCCGAAAGCACGGCGATCTCTTCAACGATTTCATACGAAAATTTATCCATTTTCTGCTCCTTTCAAAAGATAGTGACTATACGCTGCCATCAAAGCAGTCAGCGGGTAACGCCGACGAATCTGCTGAAGGGCGGGCAGATTCAATTGCTGCGTCCGATAAAAAAAGAAAAAGCGGTTTTGCTCGGACAAGACAAAAAAACGGTCGCGATAATAACTCAGCCACTCGGTGATCGACCAGGCATCGGCTTCTTCCACTGCCTTTAGCGCAATTTTTTCAGCTAAAGCCGTTAGGATCGTTTCCTGCTCATAAATCACCGTAGGCGCCAGATACAATACTTTCGCGGTACACTCTATCAGTATACGCCCCCACTGCTCAAATGGCACATCCTGTTGATAGAATTTACGCATTTTTTTCCAAAATTCTTTTTTCTTTAGTTCCTGATAAAGCAACGGGTCTGTCTGGCGTAGCTCTTTCAAAAAGCCCCGCCATAACGGCTGAAAATCAACCGTCTTTTCAAAGGTATACCAATGGCCTTGGTATTTGCCGAACACTTTCAAGGTTTCCAAATAGCCTAAGGTCATATTATCCAGCGAACGCTGGGCATCAAAAACCAAAAAGCTGCCTAAGGACCAAGGAGACCCTAACGAAAGTTGCGCAGTTTCTTCCGTCAAAACCGTCCTTTTATTGATGCCGGGTCCTTGGACATCCACGGTGATACATTCCGTTGCCCCTTGCTGGACAGCGACATCGATGGGCAGGTTGTTGCGATAGCCGCCATCGATGTAATAGGCGTCATTAATTTTTTGCGCCTGCATCGCTGGATAAAATGAGGCGGATGCCAACAACCAATGCAGATTTTCCTCAACTGCGGATGGATCAAAGGCATAGACCGTCTCCTTGAAGTCGGGCAGACGAGTCGTACAGATCAGCAAATGACAAGCAGTTTGGCTGAATTTTTCTTGATCAAAGGTCTTTTGCAAAAGCTTTGCCAAAGGTTCGGTACTGGCGCCGTTGCTTTTGACCGCTTCGCGGACCAGCGAGTTGGCTTGATTCATCAAATCCCGCAGTGTTTGGGCTCGTACCGAAGCAAGCGGATAGTGCAATACTTGCTCGCTGGAGATATTTGCCCATAAATCGACGGCCGCTTCCACATCGTTCATTAAAATCAAGGCGCCATTCAACGCACCAACGGAAGTTCCCGTAATCCATTCAAAGGTGATGCCCCGTTCTTGCAGCGCTTGCCAAACCCCGATTTGATACGCCCCATGAGCACCGCCACCGCCTAAAACCAGCGCCGTCTGATAAGCTAGCGCTCTTTGATACCCTTGAGGGACCACCTGATATCCTTGCTGGATAAACCACTCAGCCAAGGGGGTCCGATGAGGAAGCTGCCACAAGACGGCTGCTACAAAACGACTGCGGGCAAAGCTTTCTGTCACAGCTAGCAGTTGTTTCCAAGTAAACTCGGCGGCTGCTTCCACCAGCAGATTGGTGATAGTCAGTGTCTTTTGGTCAAAATCAAACTGCCCGGCAAGGTAAAAGCGGCCATAACGGCTGTCGATCTGCCAGCCCTGCTGCGCCATGTCGGCGAGAAATGCTCGTCGCGCTTTTGAGTGCGACTCAAAGAAGGAAAAGACCAGTCGGCTTTCTTGAAACCCTGCCCTTTGTGCAAGAAAATCGATCGAAGTCAGTTTTTTCACTTTCATCAAGACGCCTCCTTAAGCAAAAAAGAATAGACGAATGACACGCCGGCTGCCGTACCACTCGAGCTATTCTTTTGATTAAAATGTTCGTTGTGCCATGTTGAATGCTGCCAACATCTCATCCGTGGCTTCATCGACTGGCGTCACAGATTCCAAATCACCTTGGATCACACGACGGGTGACACCGCCCATTTCGCCACAGGTGATCAGCGTGATCATTTTGCGGCCTTCTACTTCGTCAAGCAAATAGACATCGGTCGGATCGACCCGCACAGAAGAAGTCGCGGTATACGTGTAAATATTTTCCAGATCGGTCACATAGATAGCCGCCCCGATGGCGACATCATCCAATGGTGTAAACAAAAGCTCTGGCGATTGGGCGCGATGGCTAGCTAACGCGTAATTGCCTTCCCCCATTTTTTGGGTGGGACTTAACGTACCAGCACCATACAGCAAGGCCTCGTTGGCCAAGCCTTTAAAAATCGGCAGATTGATCCCAACACTGGGGACCGCCACGCCGCCGATCACTGGCAAAGCTTTGTTGCTCAGCTGCGCCCGTAAGACTGCTTCTGAACTTGCCGGCTCCACGGCATCAAAATCAAAGGTCGCTTCCGCTTCCATGTTTTTTTCCACATCACTACGATCAATGGTTCCGACTGCGTATGCTTCACCTGTTTGTTTAATAAAATAATTTTTGATTTGATTATTAAAAATCAATGCTAAACCAATCAATAACAGCAAAAGCAAAAAGAGATTGCTCAGCCAATTGGAAAGTCTACTTTTCTTTTTTCTCATAGGTTCTCGTCTCCATTAGTTTCTTCTTTTATCATACCAAAATCCTCATAAAGACGCCAATTTTGGCCATTTTTTTTACGAAAAGACAAGATTTGCCTTTTTTTTGTCGAAAAAGGGAACTTAAAAATTGTTTTTTCTGTTATTTTGTAATATAACTTTAAACGAAAAGATACAAGCAATTTTCAGCGCTTTGTTGTAGAATGAACTTAGTAGATAGGAGGGATCGATCGGCATGTCTAACACGATTTACGTACATATTGATACAACCAGCAATGCCGTCTTGACCCGCGGGCTTGCCCCCCAAGATTTTAACAAGAGCATTGTCCATCAGCCCAAGAATCTGCTCTTGCTTGATCCTTCCAGTGATTTCGGCGAATTCGACGGTCATACGGGCTTAAAAGTGATACGCGGAATGGAAGATGTCCAACTGTTTTTTCAGCAGATCAACAAAGGTCGCATTGCCGAAGAAATGAAGTGGATCGATTTTAATGATTACGAGATGGTCAAAGAATTGACGCCTTTAGAGATCTCCGAATTGTTATATTTTGGCCACATGAAGACACACCTCCACTCCCCTTTCTTTTACAAACTGCAAAATAACTTTGTTTTCTTTGACTTAAAAGATACACGTTCCCGCGTTTATTATCGCTATTTAGATGAATATTACCGGATCTTGGCGGATCGGATCACCCGCATCGTCTTAGAAAAAATCAATGATCGCCTCTCCTTTTTTAAAAAAGCGACACCGGTGGAAAAGCTCGACTTTAATTTGCTGAAAGAATTACGGGGAATCATGCAAGAAGGCATCGTCTTCTGTCTGACACAAGAGCAACTGATCGATAAAACTTATACGATCCCGATCTATCTGTCAGAAGATGCTGGCTTAAAAAACACGCTGGTCAATCAAAAAGAGTTAGATCAAATTGCAGTTTTGCGCTACTCAGCCAGCAAAAAAAACTGGTCGTTGGAAATTGATCAAGAAGATCTGGCTTTTGGCTTTTTCGATAAAAAAATGTCTTGATGCTTCTCTTTTTCAAAGAGCATCAAGACATTTTTTATGATTTCATTTCTAAAACTAAACTTTAGGCACAAATAATTTTGGAGCGGCCTTGACTAAGAGACCTAATACGACCCCTACATAAACGATATTGATGATGACCGATGTTCCATTGAAGATCAAGGAATACAGATACGGGCTTTGTCCTTCTGGTGCGTACATTCCCCAGACAAAAACCCCTGCCCAATAATGCCAAAACCAACGGCTGATCACCGCCACGATGCCCCCTAAGACGACATACCACGTAACGGTTTTGCTGTTTTGACGGATCGCTTGCTGGATTTTATTAGCAAACAAGCCGCCCATCCCACCAAAAGCAAAGGCAAAGGGATATTCAAAGATGATCTGTGGAACGGTGATAAAGTTACGCATCGCACTACCAATCAAAATATTCAGCAAGCCCCACATAAATCCCGCCGTCATTCCCGGCAGCACCCCGCGACGATACGAATACAAGACCAAGGGCACGAGCCCTAGAGACAAGTCGATACTGGAATTGGCTGTCTGGATCGGGATATACGACAAGACGACCCCGATCGCAGCAATCATCGTTCCTTCCGTCCACACTTGCAGCGACATTTTTCGTTTCAAAAAAACTCCTCCTTTAGAATCATCACAATTCACAAAGGAGAAGTGTTAGACACTTCAACTCGTCACAATTCCTACGTTCGCATGATCGAAACAGGTACGAAGGGTTTAGAGTACTCTCATTCTCAGCCTTTGCAGACTCCCCTTTGTGATTAGATTCTATTTTATTTTTTGCTTGCGTTTCGCAAGTCACTTTCAAGAATACCATAAATTGGTGAAAAGAAACATGACTGCGATCGTTTTTTCTAAAAACATCCTGAAACTCCTCAGAAAAAAACAGCCAATGAGGGGCTAAAGACCGACCATTGGCTGTTGTTCTCATGCATATGAGACACGATTAAATTGATAATTTTGATTCAAACAGTGGACTTACTGGTTTGTTCTCATGGATTCGTTTGATCGCTTCGCCCATCAAGGCACCGACACTGATCTCATCGATTTTTTTCGACTTGCGGTCTTCTGGCAAGTGAATCGAATCTGTCACAACTAGATGCTCAATGGCCGAATCTTCGATCCGTTCCAAGGCAGGTCCTGACAAGACAGGGTGAGTACATGAGGCGTAAACACTTTTAGCTCCTGCTTGTTTCAACGCGTTCGCAGCCAATGTGATGGTACCCGCAGTATCGATCATATCGTCGATCAAGACACAAGTTTTGCCTTCAACATGACCAATGATATTCATGACTTCCGCTACGTTGGCTTTCGGACGACGTTTGTCGATGATCGCGATTGGTGACTTAAGAAACTCAGCTAATTTGCGGGCACGAGTCACGCCCCCGTGGTCTGGTGAAACAACGACGACATCATCGCCTTGAATGCCTCTTTCCAAGAAGTAGTTGGCGATCAATGGTGCACCCATCAAGTGGTCAACGGGGATATCAAAGAACCCTTGAATCTGTGAGGCATGCAAATCCAGTGTAACCATGCGGTTCGCACCGGCTTTTTCGATCATGTTTGCTACAAGTTTTGCGGTGATTGGTTCTCTTGATCGCGCTTTGCGGTCTTGTCTTGCATAACCATAATAAGGCATTACTACATTGATCGTCTTCGCACTGGCGCGCTTCAAAGCATCGATCATGATCAGCAATTCCATTAGGTTATCGTTTACAGGGCTGCTGGTTGATTGAATCACGTAGACGTGGGCACCACGAATACTTTCTTCAATATTCACTTGGATTTCACCATCGCTAAATTGTTTGACTGAACACTTACCTAATTCAACACCTACTGCAGCTGCGATTTTTTCCGCCAAAGGACGATTTGAGTTCAGAGAAAAAATCTTCAATCTTGGATCAAAATAATGATTTGACATGAGAACCTCCACTTTCTTTGCGTTCATCTAGAAAAAAATGACTCCTTTTTACTAGAATCTTCTTCCTAATAAATAGTAGTCATTTTTCCTTAAGAAATCAAGTCATTTCGCTATTTCTAATTTAGATAAGGCAACTTTTTCGCGTAATCCGCTTTATTTTCCTGACGGGCGCGGGCAATCGCCATACTGTGTTTAGGAACATCTTTGGTGATCGTTGAGCCAGCAGCGATCATCGTTTCCTCTTCGATGGTTAATGGCGCAACTAGATTGGAGCCAGAGCCGATAAAGCAATTGTCGCCGACAGTCGTTTTGAATTTGCTCTTGCCGTCATAATTAACAAAGACTACGCCGCAGCCGACATTGATGTTTTTGCCTAAGGTCGCATCGCCAACATAAGACAAGTGTCCGACTTTGGTGCCTTCACCAATCGTAGCATTTTTGACCTCCACAAAGTTACCGATATGGGCATGGGCCAAAATTTCCGCATGGGGACGAAGATGGGCATTAGGACCGACATCGGCGCCATCATGGATGATGCTCTCCTCGATCGTCGATGCCTTGATCGTCACTTGGTTGCCGATCTTGCTGTCTTCAATTTCAGAAGCTGCCGTAATGACACAATCTTCTCCGATCGTCGTCTGCCCTTTGATGATCACACCGGCTTCGATCAAGGTATCTGAACCAATCACAACGCCTTCGTCGATATAAGTCGTCGCCGGGTCGATCAAGGTCACGCCGTTTTGCATGTGCTGACGGTTGATCCGCTGGCGCATCAAGCGATTGGCTTCGGCTAAGGCGATGCGGTCGTTGACCCCTAAAGATTCATGGAAATCTTCGGTTTGATAAGCAGCGATGATTTTGCCGTCTTCCTTTAAGATCTCGATAATGTCAGTCAAATAGTACTCCCCTTGGGCATTGTCCGTATCTAATTTTGCCAAGGCGTCAAATAGCAATTCATTGTCGAAGCAATACGTTCCAGTATTGATTTCTTGGATCAACGCTTCTTCGGTCGACGCATCTTTTTGCTCAACGATTTTCTCCACGATACCGACATGATCCCGTACGATCCGGCCATAGCCCGTTGGATCTGCCGCTTGTGCCGTCAAGATCGTCGCCGATGCATTTTTCCCTTGATGGTAATCGAACAAGTTATTCAAGGTTTCCGTCGTCAATAACGGCGTATCCCCACTAATTACTAAGGTCGTGCCTTTTTTGCCCTTTAAAAATGATTCGGCTTGAACGACAGCGTGACCGGTACCTAATTGTTCGGCTTGTAAGGCGTAATTGGTGCGATCCCCCAGTTGCTCCTTGACCATTTCCGCCCCGTGACCAACGATCGTCACGATCTCTTCAGGATTTGTTTCCACCACTCGGTTCATGATGTGCTCCACCATTGGCTTACCGCAAACCGGATGTAACACTTTATATAACTTCGATTTCATGCGCGTGCCTTTTCCAGCCGCTAAAATTATTGCAAAACGTGCGTCCACGTATTCCACTCCTATCAATCTGAAGGATTTTTATTCATTGAATTTCCTATAAACAGTTTAGCCCAAGTACTTGTAAATTTCAACGATTTAAGGAATCGCCACCTAGACCAATCAAAAAAAGACTGGCGGCCGCCGTTTAAAAAACAGCTGCTTGCGCCAGTCTAAGAGCCACAAAAAATCAGGCTTTTTTCTCAAAGTAATTTCCCGGTACTACCGAGATCGTTTTGGTCTGGGTATCGACATCTTCAACATACAGCAGAGAACTGTAATCGCTGATGGCCCGCTTGCCTTTGAATTTCGTTTCGGCAAAAACCGTAATACCGACTAATTCGGCTTCAAATTCTTCAATCAAGCTCTTCATCCCATTGACCGTGCCGCCGCCTTTCATAAAGTCATCGACCACCAATACTCTAGAGCCGCGCTTTAAGCTGCGTTTGGATAATTCCATTTTTTCGATGCGCTCTGAAGAACCAGAGACATAATTGACACTCACGGTCGAGCCTTCAGTGATCTTGGAATCACGACGCACGATCACGAAGGGAACATTCAAGTAGTAAGAGACTGCTTGAGCGATCGGCACTCCTTTAGTAGCAACGGTCATCACCGCATCGATTTGTTCGCCTAAATATTTGGAAGCGATGATGCGGCCGACTTGGCGCAGCAATTCCGGTTCGCCTAATAAGTCAGATAGATAAACATAGCCGCCAGGCAACAAACGGTCTTGCTCAGACAAGCGTTCTGCCAGCCCTTCGACGTACGCATACGCTTCTTCTTCAGAAATTTCAGGCACAAAAAAAACACCGCCAGCAGCGCCTGGCACGGTATCAAGAATGCCTGTTCCTCGTTCTTTAAAGGTCTTTTTGATAATAGATAAATCTTCGCTAATCGATGATTTTGCAGAGGCATATCGTTTAGAAAAGAAGGACAATGAAATCAATTCATGGGGATGATTCAACAAGTAATGTGTCATATCGATCAGTCGTTCACTTCGACGTATTTTCACACCGGACAACTCCTTTAGTTTATTCGCCTTATTATAAGGCTTTTTCGGGATAAATGCGAGCATTATCTGAAATATTGCTTATATTGTTCGGTTTTGATTAGAGTTTAAAAAAAAGAAACGAAAATTCTTCGTTTCTTTTTCATAAAGCCCTTTATTTGAGGCGCTGTTTTCGTTGCACGAGGATCACGATGCGTTTGATCAAATTGATCACTAAGAAAAGAGCGATAAAAACCAGCGTGATCGTCGCTCCCGGTGGTGTGTCCAAATAAAAGGAACTGGTCAAACCAGACATCATCCCAATCATGCCGATCACGACACTGATCAAAATCACAGCGTTGAAGCTTTTGCCTAAACGCATACTGATGGCAGCTGGTAAAACCATGATCGCAGAGATCAGCAATGCGCCCGCAATCGGGATCATCATAGCGATTGCCACCCCCGTCAAGACATTAAAGAGCATCGACATCACTCGCACAGGCAAGCCATCGACATGGGCGGTATCTTCATCAAAGGTCAAAATGTACATGGGCCGTTTGAATAAGAAAAATAAAGCAAAAACGACTAAAAACAAAAAGCCTAAGATCCAGACTTGTTCTTGTGTGATCGTAACGATCGACCCAAACAAATACGATTGGATACTCGTTGCGGAGTTCCCACCGCTAAGGTTCATCAAGACGAGGGCTAACGCTAAGCCACCGGACATCAAAATGGCGATCGAGATCTCTGAATAACTGCGGTACAGCGTTCGCAAATATTCCAAAATGATTGCGGCAATGACTACGATCAATAGCGTCGTCAAACTGGGATTTAGATTTAGAAAGAAGCCTAGTGCCACCCCTGCTAAAGAGACATGGGACAGCGTATCAGCCATCAATGACTGTCGTCGAATCACCAGAAAGACCCCCAGCATCGGTGCGATACCGGCAATAAAAATCGCCGCAAGAAAAGCTCTTCTCATGAATTCATATGAAAGCAGCGCCATGGTGAATCCTCCTTCCGCACTAAACGGATCTGACGGTCCGCATATTCTTTGATATCTTCGTGATCATGGGTGATCATCAAAATCGACTTGCCATGGTCATGAGCATTGTGTCGCAGCAGTTCATAAAACAGATTGCGGGATTGTTCATCCATCCCCGTGGTTGGTTCATCTAAAATAAATAAATCAGGATCCGTGGCAAAGACCCGTGCCAAGCTGATCCGTTGTTTTTGGCCACCGGACAACTCACCGATCCGTTTATGACGCACGTCCCACATCCCGACGGCATCTAATGCACGGCGGACATGTTCATGGTCTCGTTTCGTCAGTCGCTTGAACCAGCGGTCTCTTGGGTAGCGGCCTGATTGGACCAATTCCAAAACGGTGCTGGGGAACCCGACATTAAAGGAAGCAATCTGCTGAGGAATGTAGCCGATGCTTAATTTTTCACCAGCGGCATTCTTGGTCGCCAAGGTGACTGCTCCTTTAGAAGGTTTCAACAAACCAAGGGTTGCTTTGATCAAAGTAGATTTTGCCGCCCCATTTTCGCCGGTCAAAATCACGAATTCGCCGTCTTCAACAAAGTAAGAAATGTCTTCCAAGACGGGCTCATCGTCATAATAAAAGGTCAAATCTTTTACATCGATATAACGCACGCAGGCGCCTCCTTAGTGAATACTTTTTTGTAATGCTGCCAAATTGTCTTCCATTACAGACAGGTATGTTTCGCCGTTATCCATCTGCGCTTGCGTCAAGCTTTCTAATGGATTCAAGACCGCCAGCTCCACTCCTGTTTCAGAGGCTAAGGTCTCAGCCACCTTCGATGACGCGTTTTCTTCAAAATAGATAACTTTGACTTGCTTTTCTTCTACATATTCTTTCAGCTCAGCCAAACGACTTGGCGTTGGTTCTTGATCGGGTGAAATGCCCGAAATCGATTCTTCGACTAAATTATACTGCCGTGCCAAATAGCCAAAGGCTGCGTGCTGCGTAACGAAGGTCCGCTGAGTCGCATCCTTTAACGCCGCTTGGTAGGCTTCATCTAAAGCAGAAAGTTTTTCGATATAGGCAGCCGCATTTTCCGTGAAGGTTGCCTTTTGCTCAGGAAACTTCGCAATCAGGTCATCGCGAATCGTTTCTACTTCTTGGATCGCTAAGACTGGGTCAGTCCAAACATGAGGGTCATACGTATGATCATGGCCTTCATGGCTGTCTTCGCTTTCGTGATCATGCGCGTCATGATCCTCTTCCTCTGTGCCTTCCACCAACTGAATGTTTTTGGCCGCTTCAATCACTGCTGTTTGCTCAGGATCGACGGAATCCGTCAAACTAGCAACCCAAGTTTCTAGCTCAGGACTATTGCAGACAAAGGCATCTGCATCCATGATTTTTGTCATATCTTTGGCACTTGGCTCATAGTCATGAGGCTCGGTTCCTGCAGGGATCAACAAGGAGACCTCTGCTGCATCGCCTACAACTTCTTTCGTAAATTCGTACATTGTATAAAACGTCGTGACGATCGACAGCTTCTCGGTGTCACTCGATTGACTTGTTGCTTCTTGCTGCCCGCAAGCGCCAAGAAGCACACCCCCTAAAAGGAGTGCTGTAGTAAGTAAGATTTTTTTCATCGGGATTTCCCCTTCCATTTGCTGGCTCTTCTTTTTATTTTAAAACGGAACAACTCCGTTTTGTTAGCAAAAGTTACTCTATCAAATGATTTCTGGTTCGTCAAGACAAATCGTACGTTTTACGATTTAAAACTTTTATTTCGAGATAAATCGGAAAACATAGGAGAAAACGTTCATTTGAAGCGGATTCTTCTCTCAGAAACTTAGTTATATTTTACACCATTCGCCATGCGCCCCTACTGTGTCAGCTTGAAAAATTAGAGAGTATGTAGGATAATAAGCTAAAAGCACTTGGAGGAAACGAAGATGAATGAATTTGTGACTGTGCCGCCAACTGTAAACAACAGTGAACTGCTGAATCGAGTTGATTTACCAGAAGATCCTGCATCGCAGCAAACCGAAGAAATCCGCAAAACGATCGACAAACCATTGTATGAAGAAGACAAAAAGAAAAAATCCGCAAAGAAGCAGCACCAAAAAGAATAGCCTTTGCTTTAGGTAAAGAATCAGACCCCGACGCCTTTTTTTCGTCGGGGACTTTTGTGTAGGGCAGCTTCTAGATGCTTCCTCCCTACCTCAGCTGCCTTTTTCTTCGCTATATGACTGATTTTTATCGAAGGAACGCAAAAACACAGGCACTTCCTGCCTGTGTCCTTGACTCCTTCATTTCAATGTACGTACAAGATAAACCTCGTCACAGAACCCTTTTAAGGCATTGTAGACCCGCTGTGCCCGTGAATATTTTTGACAAAGAGCAAAAACAGTCGGTCCGCTGCCGGTCATCAAGGCAACATCGGCACCATATTTCATCATGCGATCTTTGATCTGTTGGACGATCGGATATTTTGGGATCGTGATGGCTTCTAGGCTATTGCCCATGGCAGCGATCATAGCCGAGTAGTCTTCGGCTAAGACGGCGGCAGACAATGCTGCGATATCTGGATGGTGCAGTTGGTCTAGCTCGACTTCTTGAAAGATTTTCCCCGTTGAAACACTCAGACGAGGTTTGACTAAGATGACCCAACATTGCGGCATCGGCCGCAGCGGCGTCACTAGCTCCCCCTTTCCTGCAATATGAGCAGTGGTCCCATACAGACAATAGGGAACATCAGTACCAACTTCCATACCAATATCGATCAGCTCTGCCATGGAAAGATCCAAGTCCCAAAGACGAACCATCCCCCGCAGCGCTGCCGCACAATCCGTACTGCCACCACCTAACCCAGCTGCCACCGGGATATTCTTGGTGATGCGAATGCGGATGCCTTTTTTGATACCATAGCGTTTTTTTAAAATACTGGCGGCCTGATAGACATTATTGCGTTTATCGATTGGTAAAAAAGCTTTGTTGGTTTCTACAATGATCTTATCTTCTGCTATCTCTTCCATTATCAGACGGTCGGCTAGATCAACACTAGACATCACCATTTCCAACTCATGGTAACCGTCTGTTCTTTTCTCTAACACATCGAGACCGAGGTTGATCTTAGCTGGCGCTTTTTCAATAATCTCCATCTTCATTCATCCAATCATCTGATAGTTATTTAGTTCTATCATAGCAGATTCTTATAAGATAGTTGAGTGATTTCTCTTGTTTTTGTGATTGTTGCCATTTTGGTTGCCCTTTGGCTTGGTTCCTCGTAAAATAGAGGTACCAACTCAATAGATAAAAGAAAGCGGGGGAACCACATGGCAAATTTGATTCCAAGAGATTTAGCAGGCGGCGAAGAACTATTAGGCAAATTAATGAACAGTTTTTGGCAAGAACGGCAAATGAACACGGACATTAAAGAGTACGAAGACAAGTATCTCGTTCAAGCAGATTTACCCGGCATCAAGAAAGAAAACATCCGCGTCAGTTACGTCAACAATACCTTGACGATTTCAGCGGCTCAAACAGAGACCACTGAAACCGAGGATGATTTCGGACATTATTTGCGCAAAGAACGCTCCAGCAGTGCCTATCAACGGACCTTCACCATCACAGACATTGATGAAGAGTCCATTAAAGCAGTGTTTGAAGACGGCGTTTTGACCCTGACCTTACCGAAAGCTAGCTACAAAGACGCACCCGCAAAAAATATTCCGATCGAATAACCGAGATACCAAAAAGGCAGTCCCTTCAGAGAACGCTCTAGGGGAACTGCCTTTTCTTATTTGCGTGCTTGTCGTCGATATGCCTGTCTTGAGGTCTGTGGTTCTTCTTCGGAGACCTCTTTTTTGACGTACAATTTCAAACTGTAGGGTTCATGGTATTTGACATCGTTTTTGACAAAATCACCGCCAGTGATAAATAAGCCCACTGGCTCTAGAGGTTGCTTGCCGGTCCATTGAATCGTGCCGACTTTCGTCATCTCCGTGTAGCTGGTCCCGATCTGCAATACGTACTCGTTTTTCCCTTGCTGTTTGACAAAATAGTAAGGGTACAAGGTATTTTTCGGAATCGTAAAGCCGTTGGATGACGGTTTAATCGCCAAATCTTCTTGAGCGATCAAAGTCTGCAAATGATTCGCCAATACTAGCTGATAGTCTTCTTCAAAATCGATCACTGCTTTTTCAGTCGTCAAACGATCAATGTCGGTGGTGCTGATAGTTTCCCCTTCAATATTGAAGACTTCATCCGGCAAGACTTTGACAAAGGTCTGAGTGACATCGAACTTCAGGTTTTTATTCAAGAAATAATAGAAGATATTCAGTACCCAGAAATAGACTAAGACCAAAAAGCCGATCGTATAAAGGATCGCTTGAAAATAGTTTTGGTTCGCAAACATTCCATAGACGATCCGCAAAATATACGCCGTTGGAATGATACTGAGGATGGTATAGGCGCGATTCAAGTATTTGGGACTGATGTCAAGATAGCCCAAAAATTTGTGGATGCCGTTGATTAAATCTAAAATAAGCGTCATTTTCTCACCTACTCATTTCCTTGATTCTCATCCATGATCACTTGCTGATCTGGCGTGGTTTCTTCACTTGAAGAAGGCGTTTCTTGATTGTTTTCCGGTGTCGTCGGTGAAACACTCTCATCGCTTGATGGTGTCGTTTCTGTCGGCACCGAAGAAGACGGGGTCGTTTCTGGTGTTACTACTTCACTGCTGGATGACGGTGTTGTCTGCTGGTCATCGTTCGTCGGTTGTGAGTCCGTACTAGCAGGTGTTTGATTTTGACTGTCTTCCGTTATCGAAGACGGTGTGCTTTCACTTGGTGCTTGTTCGGTCGTTTCTGTCGTTTCCGTCGCACGACTTGGTTGGCGGTAACTGCCTGAATTCACCACGCCGGTAGCAGTGGCAATGATCGTTGATATCGTTAAAAGTGCAATTGGTTTTAAAATAGGCGGGACTTTTCGCATGATTCTCATCCTTTTCTTACCCGATGTTGCCCATCGGCAGCCTCGGTTCCTTCAGCCTCTTCTTACCTTTATAATCGTTTCTGACAAAAGGGTCAAGATTCCCGAGGCTTCTGTTGCAGGATTTAAAAAAAACTAAACATGTAACTGTTTTCACAAAAAATAACGACGACAGTTGCCGCCGCTACACAAGGTATTCATAAAACTTTTCAAAGGTCAGGTGCAACGTGCCATGGTAATCCCGTAAAAGGGCGGGCAATGCGATCACTTCTTCATGTTGGATCGGGGCATCGATTTGGATCACCGCTTCTTCTTCATCCAGATAATAAGAACTAAACAGTTCATCATCAGCGACTTCTTCTAGCTGATTGGTCAGCTCCTCATAAAACTTTTCTACGATCGGTTCTGCCAACTCATCAAAGACTGGCTGCAAGGCTGCCTCTACAGCTGGAAAAGGCTGTGCGAGTAATTGCTGTCCGCTGAGGGAACGACGGGTATTCTCATAGGTCAAATAAAGCAGGTCGAAATAATCCTCTTCTTCCCCGATCGCTTCTAGCGTCAAAAGGGCTTTTTCTACCAATGAAACCAAGGCCGAGGATACCTCTTGATGCATCACCGCATCGACTTTTTCAAATAGTTGCTGTTTCTCGATGACAAATGTTTCTTCCATAAAAGTGAATTCCGCTTTTTCAAAGCAAAGGGGGGTATCAGAGATAAATAGTTGGATCGTTGCCATAGCGTTGCCTTCTTTCTTTTTCAAGCTGCGGACAAACAGATGATTTGTCAACAGCGAAAATCTTCGTTAGCATAAATAATAGCAGGTGAACAAATTGTTCATCAAGTAATAAGGAGGAGACCGAATGAGTAAAGTTGCTGTTATTGTCACTGATCTAGTTGAAGATGTTGAATTGACGTCACCCAAAGAAGCACTGGAAGCGGCCGGACATGAAGTAGTCGTTATTAGTAATGAAGGCACCGAGACCGTAAAAGGCAAACAAGGTGGAACGTTTCCCGTCGATGCGGCCATCGATACGATCGATCCCGCCAGTTTTGATGCTTTGTTGATCCCAGGCGGTTTCTCCCCTGACCAATTACGAACCGATGAGCGCTATGTGTCATTGACGAAAGACTTTTTGACATCTGATCGTCCCGTCTTTGCCATTTGCCACGGTCCACAACTGTTTATCCAAACAGGACTGACGAAAGATTTGACCTTGACGGCTTATGATTCTGTGCGACCAGATTTAGCCTACGCAGGTGCCACCGTCAAAGATGAGCCCGTCGTGATCGACGAAACCTATCGGTTGATCACCAGTCGGAACCCAGATGACTTAGATGCCTTCAATCAAGCCATTACTGAGGCATTGAACTAACCGCGAATAAGACGTGGTTTCTTTGATAGAAAAAAAGCCGCCAGTTGCAGCGTTCGATCCTTCGTATCGATCGAGCTGCAACTGAGCGGTTTTTTCTTGCGTAGCTTTTCGGTTTTCAGTGAATGGCTTTTTTCCTGTTACTCGTCAGAAGGCAACTCAAAACCATCGAAGGTCTCGCCATCATAGTAGCGCAATAATTCTTCCGTCGATAATAAGGAAGACGTCATTTCTTCCTGTGCCTCATTGACCTCTCGAAGTTGTGCAAGGTAAGCCGCGTAGGCTTCTGCCAACTGCCGATAAACAGCTTGCCGCGAAGTTCCTTCCCCTTGGATCGTCGGTAATTCACGGATAAAGGCCCGATAGACGGGACGGTTTTCCTGCCATTCGATCGGCAACTCAATTACTTGAAGCTGGGCTTCTTCAAACCATCGTTCCATTGCTCTCCCTCATTTCTTTTCTTATTATCGTCAAGTTGGCAGCAAAGGTCAATCGGTGAGCAAAAAAACACAGAACAAGCGCTGAAAGAAATTGACCTATCCGCAAAAGTTCGCTTATTGGGCTAACTTTTACGGATGCGGCAATTTATCTGCTTGTTCTGTGTGTTACTCGTTTTTATGCGGCAACATACGCATATTTTTCAATGTTTTGTCGGATCGTTTCAATCATGTCTTCATCTTGTAAGCCAGTGATTTCTGCAATAACTTCCGGTAGTGATTTTTCATCCAAAAGTGCTTGTAACTGTTGGCTTTGCTCATCTTCAGGGTCTTTGTAGTTGAAGATCATGCCGATCGTTTCATAGAGATGATCTGGCTGCATGTTGCGTTTTTCTAACTCAAGGACTGGTCGAATAAAGCGTTCTTCGGTTCCTAATTTGCGGACAGGTGTCCGTGCCACCCGTGTGATGGCATCGGAAATGTGTTTGTTTTTAAAGCGTTGGATGATTTTTTCGATATACCGTTCATGTTCTTCAGGATCAAAAGCCCATTTCTCAATTAAAAGCCGCCCAGTTTCTTCGAGAACGGATTTTAATTGGATCACCACTAAATGGTCCTGCATCGCTTCATCGATCGTCTGATAGCCTTGGAGGGCGCCTGTGTACGCTACCGTAGCATGACCCGTATTGACACTGAATAATTTCCGTTCAATGTACGGTTCCAGGTCCGCCACATAATGGACCCCTTGCAGATGGATCGAGGATTTCATCCCTGACTCTTGGATCACCCATTCGCAAAAAGGTTCTACTTGAACGAATAAGGGATCTTCATGATGTTGCAGCGGTACGATGCGGTCCACCGCTGCATCTGGAAAACCAACCGTCGCTTCTAACGCGGACCAATCCGCAACGTATTTTTGCACTTCGCTTTTTAAAAAGGTCGATCCGCCGATCATGTTCTCACAGGCGATCACATCAATGGCTGGCTTGTCTGGGTGTTGCTGACGTGCCTCTAAGCCTTTGGCGATCAGCTCAGCGATATGCGGCAAAATGTTGGGACCAATGGCGGTCGTAAGGATGTCTGCCTCGGCGATCGCTTGGATCACCGCTTCTGGTTCTTTAGCATTGTTCAATCCTGTCACATGCTCGATGTGGATCTGTTCTTGGGTCTCATCGGCTAATTCGATGGTATACCCTTGTCTTGCTTTTAAGGCGTCAATGATCGTTTCATTGACATCAATAAATGTGATTTCAAAGTTGTTGGCAGCCAATATCTCGCCGATAAAGCCGCGACCAATATTACCTGCACCAAAGTGAACTGCCTTCATGTCTTGTCTCCTCCTTAAATCCTTATGCCACGGTCAAACTTTGGGCGATTTCTTCTTTATCTAAGGCATCCGCCAATTCGACAACGTTATCGATATCGCTGCAAAAGAGGGCGATTTGTTGGACCAATTGCAGATGATCTTCTCCTTTGCCCGCGATGCCGAAAAGGACGGTGACGATTTTTTCTTCGTCCGCGGTACCGAAATTCACGCCATCCGGCACTTGTACGATACAGATACCTGATTTTTTGACGTATTTTTTGGCTTCATCCGTACCGTGAGGAATCGCAATAAAGTTCCCCATATAGACTGAGAGCATCTCGTCACGCTCAAGCATGGCTTCGACGTATTCTTTTTCCACACAGCCTGCCGCCAGCAGTTTTTCGCCGCAGTAACGAATGGCTTCTTCTTTGGTCGCAAATTGTTTGTTCAATTCAATCATGTCTTTTTCTAATACTTGCATTCGGCTCATCCTTTCTTAATTCGCTGCTTTGATCGATGCCACGATCCGTTGATAGTTCGTCGTTCCCATCAAATTATTGACGGATAGATGGATCGCTTCTGGCGCTGAGGTTTGCGCTTGTGGCGTTAAGGCTTCTTTCGTGATCACCAATGAAGAGGCGTTGGCATGGAGATCATTGATATGGCTTTTTCTGATCGGCATCGTCAGAGCTTCTTTGGCTAAAAGATCTTGGAAGACTTTCTGAGCCATCGTTGCCGAACCTTTGCGATCATCGTGGGCCAAAATGATTTCACTGACTTGCTTAAGGTCATTGGCGGAAGGAACATCTGCCTGGTTGCCTGCTTCAGACTTTTTTGCTGACTCCCCCGCTGTCTTAGTCCCTGACAATGTGGCTACGATTTCATCGTACCGTGGAGAGTTCAGGAAATTCTCAACCGCGACGAAGGTCGCATTTGGCGCTTTTTGTTTGGCACGCTCTTGCAATTCTTCTTGAGTGACGATCAATGTATTGGCATCGTCCGTCAAATTGTTGATGGCGGAATTCGAGACATTTTGTGGAAGACCGGCTTCTTTGACTTTTTTACGTAAGATCGATGCCCCCATAGCACTGGAGCCCATGCCTGCATCACATGCGAAGATGATACGATTGATGCCAGTCATTGGTTGAGCCGCCAAGCCTTTAGCGCTGAGTTTTGCTGCTTGCGTTTGTTGTACTTTTTCTTCAAAATTATCCACCGTATCCTTCGCATCCGCTTTCAAGATCGCGGCAGCGACGATAAAGGATACGCCTGCTCCTACGGCAATTCCGGCTAAGACAGAAACGACACTCATCACCGAGTTGAATGGCGTCATTGCTAAGATCGCAATGATCGAGCCTGGGGAAGCAGGTGCCCGTAAGCCTGCACCTAACAATTGGAAGGCAAAGCTTCCTGATACACCGCCGGCAATCACTGCTAAGAACATCAATGGTTTCATCATGACGTATGGGAAATAGATCTCATGGATCCCACCGATAAAGTGAATGATGATCGCTCCAGGTGCCGAAGATTTCGCTGCTCCTTTTCCGAAGAAAGTGAAGGCTAGCAAGACTCCTAAACCAGGTCCAGGATTGGCTTCTAATAAGTAAAGAATCGATTTCCCAAATTCGCTGACTTGCTCAGTACCTAGTGGTGTCAAAATTCCATGGTTGATGGCGTTGTTTAAGAATAAGATTTTTGCTGGTTCAATAAAGATATTGGCTAATGGAATCAAGTGGGCATTGACGATTACTTCTACCCCTGCTGCCATTGCTTCTGTCAAGGTGTTAACAACTGGCCCGATTGCTACAAAGCCCAGTAATGCTAAGGCAAAACCGATCAAACCTGATGAAAAGTTGTTGACCAACATTTCAAAGCCAGCGCGAACTTTGTCTTGGAAGATCTCGTCAAATTTCTTGATGACCCAACCGCCTAAAGGACCCATGATCATCGCACCCAATAGCATTGGGATATCCGTTCCGACGATGACCCCCATCGTTGCGATCGCCCCAACCACGGCTCCGCGGTCACCAGCAATCACTTTCCCGCCAGTATACCCAATCAAGATTGGGATCAAATACGTTAGCATTGGACCGACCATCGTTGCAAAGGCTTCATTTGGTAAATACCCATCTGGAATAAATAATGCCGTTAATACACCCCATGCAATCAATGCGCCGATATTTGGCATCACCATACTCGACAACGTACTGCCTAATTTTTGAACTTTTGCTTTTACTGATGATTTGGCTGCTTTTTGTGTCTGTTCCATTTTTTCTCTCCTCTCGTCTGCTTACACCCTTATTGTAGGCGCTTCCCAAAACGGTCGAAAGTCGTACTTTGGCACAAAAAACTGTGCCAAAACTTGTAGCCAAACGGATAGAACAAAAAAAGGCGAGCAGCCCCTGCACTCGCTTATTTTTGTTATGTTTCACGTGGAGCATTTCTATTTTTTTTTGCCAAAACAAAAAAAAAAACGTGTACCCGCTCCTTCTACACAAGGTAGAAAGAGCGAGCACACGGAGGCAGCTCATTCACTCATTTCGTTCGCTGCTCTTGTTACAAGCCAGTCTGCTGCTGATCGCTTATTCTTCTGCCAGCAAAATCTGTTGGATCTCTTCAACCGATTCGGCATCACTCAGCGCCCGAACATTTTGCATATCAGAACAAAAAAAAGGCGATTTCTTGCAAAACAGCTAATTGCTGCTTTTTTAGGACGACTACGAAAAGGATCGTAGCGATTTTGGGTTGCTCCTTCGTGCCGAAGTCGACGCCATCCGGCACTTGGATCAAAAAGAGCCCTTCTTCCTTGATCCATTGCTGGGCTTCTTCTTCCCCATGGGGCAATGCAACAAAGTTACCGATGTAAACACCTGTTTTTTGATGGCGCCGCAAAAGGCTTTTGACATAAGGTAAAGAGACGATCTCCTGGTTGACTAAGTACTCGCCAATTTTTGTCAGGGCCTCTGTGGCATCGGTAAAGTGTTGATCCAACAAAATCCGCTCCTGTGGAATATACATCGCTGATCCCTCCTATTGTTTTACTTCTTCAATCAAGAGCGAAGAGAGTAACTGATAAATAATCGAATCATTGCCGGAATTAAAAATCTCCGTATTTAGATCATTCATAATGATCGAACCACTGATCTTTCCTAACATCTGAGAGCTTGTTTCATTGATAGGATACGGCGCCAGCATGACTAATAAACGGGTAACAGCGATTTCTTTTTTATCCATCGCTAAAAGCGGCAAAGGCTGGTTCAAGTCGAAAATACGAAAAACTGGTTGCAGGATCGCCGAACTCGCCGCGTGAAACAAGGCAAAGTGAGTGTCAGGAATACCCACTGGCGCTTGGAAGTAGCGCCTTAAGAGACGATCAACAACTTTCTCACGATCCAAAACAACATGTGCATCAAAAGACGTCAGCACCAGCTGCAACGTTTCTTCCAAGTCCGCTGGGTTATCAATCGCCTGCACTTGAAACAGCGCCAATAGCTGGTTAATAGCTTCGATAAAAGCCAAGACCGCTTCATAGGATTCCTCTTTGCCCAAAGCAGAGGGCGCTTTTTTGGCGGAACGTTTTTTCTGACTAATGGTTTGGAAGGCCTTCTTCAACTCTTGAATGTCTTCTTCTAGCAGGATCGGTGAAACGAGTTTGTATTCTCCTTGATACCCTGGCAGCAATGAAGTCGAGATCACCAAGTCATAGGTCTCCTCGATATTTTCCCGTTTGACATCCCCCACTCGAAAGAAAGTGATTTGATTGATAAAGGGAAAATGTTTCCGCAGCTGCATCTCTAACAAACTGATGGAGGCTAATCCGCTAGGAGAGATCCCTGCAATATTGACTTCTAACACTTTCGGATTTTTTTCCAACGAATTGGCAAAATGCAGGACCATATAGGCGATTTCTTCTTCCGAGAACTGCTGCTGCGGAAAGACTTGCGGCAGATGATTGCGAATCCCGCTGGCGATCTCGACATACTGGTTCATGATTTTTTCTAGGATAGGGTTGTTCAAATGATCTTCTTCTAAAATCGCCCGCGTCATCACTCCTGAGATATGGGTCAGCAGCATTTTATACAAGTTCGTGTCTTCATAAAACGCCACTTCCGTTTGCTCACTGACCAATTCGATCAAGCGTTTTACACGATAAGCCAAGTCGGTATCAAAATTGTCATCAAAAAAATCACGATCAAAGGAATTAGCAAAATCACCTAGTAACACAGCAAAAAAGACGATTTCGTTGATGGAATAAAGCAGTTTGGTCTTTTCGGCGATCTGAGCAAAAATCTTTTTCGCCACCTTCAGCAAGTCTTTGTTGATCTGACTCGGGTACGTCTCTTCTTCCACCGTGTAGCCCAAAGCTACCCGATCCATGGCTAGCGCCAGCATCAAGACGATAAACGCCAATTTGCGGTCACTAAGTTCTTTAAACTGCGGCTCGATGGTTTCTCGAATCAGCCGCTGGGCTAGTAATAGATGGTCACGGGACAGAAATTGAAAAATAAACGGGGCTTCATCATCGGTTTCCAGTAAATGGAAAAATTGGTACTCATTGATCTCCATCACTAGTGTATTGGCTGTGATCAACCGCCGGTACTTTTCGGAGCCTTCGATCTCATACCCTTGATTGCGCACGATCCTTAACGGCAGCCGTGCGAGACTTTCTTCTAGTTGTTTGATATCTGAAAAAAACGTCGTATTGCTGATTTGGTAACGCTCCAAGAAAAAATGACTGGATACAGGCTTCGTGGCGGTAGTCAGTTGCAACAAAATACGGTGTTGCCGCTCACTAGCCGCGAATTCTTGATCGGTATCTGCCATAATGGCTTCTTGTAATTGGCGAATGCTCGTTTCTGATGCAAAAATTTGGAAATGACCACGACCGACCTTCTCTAAGGTAGCATCTACTGTTTCTAAGGATTTTTCTAGATTAGCCAGTTCACGGTACACCGTTCGTTTACTGACTTTTAAGACTTGCATCATGCGATCTAAAGAAACCGGACCGGTACTATTCATCAATTCCGTTAATAAAAGTGTTTCACGATTGGTCAAAAACATAGTCGACTCCTTCTGTCAGTAACTGACGATACGCATCTGTCGTCAATAAATCATCCACCACCAGTAAAGGAACATCTGGGATCGGGCACTTTTCTGCAAGTTCTTTCGGGAGAATATAGACTGCCGTAGGATCAAGAGCTTGTCCTTCATATGCCATTTTTTTGATGGTCAAAGGAAGCGCTTGTTGGCGGGCCATTTTTCTTAGTATCTCCACTGCCATCGTTTGTGAACCGCGTTTTTTTCCAGTATACAAAAAGATGATCGTTGAAAATCCTAGCGAACTTGCTGCCTCGGTTTGCAGCGATTGTTGCGGATCCTGTTCTCTTCTTTGTAATTCTTGGATCAGCGGGGTATACTCATCTGCCGCCAAAAAATTATCTAACACATAATGCTGTGCGTGAGGTGTCTGCTTTTGGGCAATAGCTGCTAATTCCCGTTGGGTGATCACCAAAAGCGCGGGATCATCCGTCACACGATAAATCGACTGATAGCGGACAGGAAACGTTAGCTGGGCTTCTTCTAACTCTTTCTTTAGTATGCTGGCGCCGATTGCACTGGACCCCATCCCTGCGTCACAGGCCACGACGATCTCCGTGACTTTCTTCATTTTCGGCATCTTACGCTCCTCATTTTCTGTATTGGTCTTCCGTTTTAACAGCACACTAGCGATCGCAAACGATACGACCGTACTGACGACAATCCCAGCTAAGACACCTAGGATCATAGAAGCCGGTGTATTGAGCAAAATCGCCAAAATCGAGCCCGGGGACGCCGGTGCTCTTAAGCCTACCCCTAAAAATTGGAAGATCAGCGTGCCACTGAAACCACCAACGATCGGACCGAGCAACACCCAAGGATCGAGCAGAACAAACGGGAAATACACTTCATGAATCCCACCAATGGCCTGCACAAAAATGGATGCTGCGGCATTCGTTCGGTTTCGCTTTGAACCAAAGAAAAGATACGCCGCTAAGACCCCTAATCCCGGACCGGGGTTGGCCTCGATCAAAAATAAAACCGACTGGCCATTGAGTGCCGCGGCTTCGATTCCTAGCGGCGTAAATAGTCCATGGTTGACAATATTATTAAAAAACAAAACTTTCAATGGTTCTACAATGATATGAATAAAGGGCAAGACATTTTGCCGAACGAAATAATCAACGAGCTGATAGCTGCCGAGACTGAACCAATTAAAAAGAGGCGCCAATAGGAAATAACTACCTAAAAAAAGGAGTCCGCCAAGCGCACCTGCAATAAAATTGCGCACCAGCATCTCATAGCCACTTTTGACCTTACTAACGAACGAATCACTGCGATACAACAGCCAGCCTGCCAGTGGTCCCAGTAGCATCGCCCCAAAGACTTGGGGAATATCCGTTGCGAGAATAGCCCCTAAGACCGCCACTGCTCCTACGACCCCACCTCGCTCAGGTGCCAACATTTGCCCACCTGTATAAGCAATCATGAGGGGCAGCAACACAGTCAAGACCCCTTGTTCCATTTGCTGAATCACTTGTTGATCGACTGAAAAAAAAGGCAGCAGGAATGAAATCAGCATCCACGCAATAAAAATACTTAAATTCGGCATCATCATGCGAGAAAGATAATTCGTATAAAACTTAACCGTTATCATTTTTTCTCTGGAAGACGAGGTCTTGTTCATTTTATCCGCTTCCTTTCTCTTTTCTATTATAAGATGTTCTGGCAAGACTGAAAACAAAAAAAGCTGACGTAAAACGCCAGCTTTTGAAATAGCTTCAATTGATTTAGTTTACGCGTACCGCGAAATCTGGTGAGTAATAAGAGTAACTGCTGACAGAAACACTTTGACCAGGTGTTGGTGCATGAATGTATTGTCCGTTACCCATAGCGATCGCCACGTGATGCGTGCTTCCACGGCTACCCCAGAATAACAGGTCGCCAGCTTTTGCTTCGTTGATCGAAATCACCGTACCGGAAAATTCTTGTGCGTAAGTTACCCGTGGTAATGAGATGCCAACTTTAGCAAATACATATTGTGTAAAGCCAGAACAGTCAAAGCCATCTGGTGTCGTACCACCCCAAACATAAGGGGTACCAATGTATTTCATTGCTTCTGCTACGATTGCTGAACCGTTGACCGTTTGTGCGGGTGCAGGAGTATTGCTTGCACCATTGCCGCTATTGTTCGATCCTTGGTTGTTATTGCTATTGTTATTGTTGGCAGGCGTCGATGGTGTCGTATTTGTTGAACCGCCACCTTGTGATGAACTGCCTTGCGTAGTATCAGTCGTCGTACTAGAATTTGTTGTTGAGTTTGATGTCGTTGAATTCGACGTTGAAGACTCGCTTGATGCTGCTTCCTGAGTAGCTGCTTCAGCTGCTGCCGCTTCTTGAGCCGCTGCTTCTTGTGCTGCTTGTTCACGAGCTGCTGCCGCCGCCGCTTCTTCTGCAGCGATGCGTGCTTGTTCTGCTTCGTATTCTTCTTTTTGTTTTTCTAAATCAGCTTTTTCATCTTCTTTCGATGCTTGTTGAACAGCCAATTCCGCTTGCAAAACATTTAAATCAGCTTGTTTGGCTTGTAGATCCCCTAATTGTGTTTCTAATTCAAATTGGTTCGCTGCGATCTCCGCCAATTTATCGTCGTTTTCCGCTTTTTTCGCTTCAACTGCTTCTTGGTCTGCTTTTTGTTGATCCACAAGATCTTTGTTAGCATTGACGATCGTTGTCATTGCTTGCACACGACCAATGGCATCGGTTAAAGAGTCAGCTTCTAATACTGCATCAATAAAGTTTGTGCTTTGACCGTTGACTTGAACGTCACGGGCTTGTTTTTGGATCGCTTCTTCACGCTTTTCGATTCTGACTTTCAAATCGGCAATTTCTTGCTTCAACTTTTCAGAATCCGCACGCAAATCCCCTTGTTGTTGCAACAAAGCTTGGGCTTTTTCATTGATTGCAGCCACGTCGCTTTCAAGTGCTGCTACTTGTGACTGGATGCTTGCTTGCTGGTTTTGCAAGTCAGAGATTTCTTGATTTTTTTCTTCAATTTTATTGTCAAAATCTGATGCAAAGACAAGTGTCGGTGCTGCTGCAGAAGTAAGAACAATTGAACTTACTAACAATAAAGATAAAATTCGCTTTTTCACTCTTCATTCCTCCGGCTGTTGCTTCCCCTAATATGGTTTTTTTATGTATAAATGCTTAAGAATACCTAAAGTCCTTCACGATAGTGTGATTGTAACACAGCCGTATGTCAGAGAGATAAAAGGAATATTACAAAAACATTTCAATCGCTGTTATTTTTATACCGTCAAAGGCAAAAAAAATGAAGCTATTCGTCTTTGAATAGCTTCATGAATGGAACAACTAAAAGGATAAACAAAATGATGTTCAATAAAAGCGTTGGTGCTAAAAAGCGGGAAACAAAGAATGACGTGCTAACTGATGCGATCTTAAATAGCAACTGGACGCCCAACGTCACAACTTCTAAGCTGGTAACAAAGATGATCATTCCGAAAAACATGGTAAATACATTTTGATAAAGCGTATTTTTCAAAATGTACATGATCCACACGATCAGAGGAAAAGCCACCGTGTAGATGCCGATCACACCGACATAATACACGTCATAGAGGCAGCCGATCACCAGCGCCGTGGTAATCAAAAAGTTTTTCGGCAAATACTTTGCGCCACACAAAAGGGCGATCAGCAAAAGATGGGCACTGGCGATATAATTGTCTTGGGTCCATTTTTCCAAAAAACGCGTCAGTTGTCCATCTGCCAACATCATCAAAAAGAAGACGCCCGCTGCCAGGTATTTGATGTAGTCATGCTTTTTCATGGCTATTCCTCACCTGCCAAGCGTTTGATAATCGTTACTGCTTGAATATCATACATTTGGGCATACGGTTTTACAAATACTTGGGTATCAAGACCAAACTCATCTTTAGTGGTACGGATCACTGTTCCGATCGCTAAGTCGGCGGGCGAGTTTCCTCCTAATCCAGAGGTCTGCACGACATCGCCTTCCTTCAGCTCATTGTCCCCCGTCAATTGGGTAATGACTAAGGAACGTTCTTTTTGATCGTAACTACTTAGGATCCCAAAGTTTGACCCATCTTCGCCACTGATTCGAACCGGATAGTGGTTGGAATTCTGGTTTTCAGAAGTCAAAAGTTCAATTTTAGAAGAAGCTGCATTGACCTCAATGACACGACCAATCAAGCCTTTTTGTGACATGACTGCCATGTTGACCTCAACGCCATCTCTTGAGCCTCGGTCCACGATCAGCATATCTTGCCAAGTATCCGGTGACCGATTGATGACATTGGCGGAGATCCGTTCATAATTCGTCAAGGTTGCATTCAGCTCTAGCTCTTCTTTCAAGGCATCGATTTCTCTTTGCGCATTGTCCTTCGCTTGTTCCAGTTCCTCAAAACTGTCCAACTTCTCTTTTAAACGTTCATTTTCTTCATAGGTCACAAATAAATTTTTGACTGAATTGGCACCATTTTCGATCCAACGAAAAGGAGCGGTAAACACTTTATCGATAAAGCCAACGGAGTCATTGACCGTAGATTGCACGGCATTGGTGGAGTTTCCCGCTGCTCGGCGGGCGATCGTCACGCTTAATACCGTGACAACTAAAATCACAATAATCAATGTGATGATAATATTTTTATTAGGATTAAACTTTTTCACAAAGACACCTCAAATAATTCCAAACTGTAGTTCCAATTTTACCATTAATACCCTGCAAACAAAAGCTAAGTTGACCGTCTTAATGTTTTTTTTGTAATTAAGTTTCTGAAATTTTCAACAAAAAAAAAGAGACGTTCCGTCTCTTAATCACAACTTTGAATGACTGCTATCATCCCGCTGCTAAAGGAAAAACCTGCTGTCTGTGTCAGAAATTCATTGCTGGCATATGAAGTTGGGTACGGTACTTGGACGTTTTCTAATAAATACTTGCTACCTGTCAACGTCAAATCTGTTACCGGCGTCAAACAGCAATACGCCAAATACTGCATTCCGGGTTCTTTTTCCAGTTGATAGGTGCCTGGTAAAAAGAACTGAACAACATTTTGACGATCTAAAAAACGCAGATTTGGGGCAAATGGACGAAACCGATCTTCTAAGGGCAGCCATAGATTGGCTAAAAGATGGTCGAGACGTCCCCCTGTTGCACCAATCAAGTCGATTTGCGCTTCTGGATAGCGGCGCAACGTCTCCACCAATGCCAATTGGGTATCTGTATCATCTTTTTCAGCAGGGGCTTGGATCACTGTCTTAACTTGTTGTTTGACCGCTTGCAGTTCTGCTGCGTTCAGGGAGTCGAAATCACCGATTGCCAGATCGACTGGCCGTTGGTGCTGAAGCAAAAACAGGGCCCCGCGATCAATTCCAATGTATTTATCATACGCCATCAACTGTGGCCAATTTTCAGGGCGCCCCCCTGCTGCTAACAAAATCTTCATTTATTGCAAAGCTTCTTTCAAGGCTCTGATTTGTGCTGCAGGTTCATCGGCATCGTAAATATAGCTTCCTGCTACGAAAACATTTGCACCTGCTTCCAGGCAACGTTTGGCTGTCTCAGGAACGATCCCGCCATCTACCTCGATATCATAATGATAGCCTTTTTCTTCTTTTAACGCAGCCAGCGCCGCAATTTTTTCCAGTGATTCTTCAATAAAGGATTGCCCACCAAACCCTGGATTGACCGTCATAACTAACACTTGATCACACATGGATAAAACATGTTCAATGGCTGAAACTGGTGTGCCTGGGTTGATGACGATTTCTGCTTTGACATTTTCTGCCACAATCATTTGGATCGCACGATGGATATGAGGTGTTGCTTCTGCGTGGATACCAATGATATCTGCTCCAGCTTCTGCGAAGGCATGGATATACTTTTCTGGCTCGGTGATCATTAGGTGAACATCCAACGGCAGTTTGGTAACTGGGCGAATCGCTTTAACGATGTTTGGGCCTAAGGTAATATTAGGGACGAAATGACCGTCCATCACGTCTACGTGAATGTAATCTGCGCCATGGCGCTCTACCAGCTCAATGTCTCTTTGAAGATTTGCAAAATCGGCACTTAAAATAGATGGTGCTAGTTTCATCATGCTTTTCCCTCACTTTTTCTTCTTTTTATAAACCGGACGTCGGTTTTCAATCTCTTCTAAAAATTGTACGTAATTCTTATAACGAGTCTCGGCGATCTCATTTGCTGCAACTCCCTGCTTGACTGCACAATCAGGTTCATTGAGGTGCATACATTCCCTAAAACGGCAGTTGGAAGCTACTGCTAAAAAATCAGGGAAGAGCTTTGGTAACTCTACTGCTTCGATTTCCAGAAAATCGATTGAACTAAAACCAGGCGTATCGGCAACCAATCCATCACAAATCGGCAAGAGCTCCACATGACGGGTCGTATGTTTCCCCCGTCCGAGAGATTCTGAGATCACTCCTGTTTCCAATGCCAATTCCGGGACGATTCGATTCAATAGCGTAGACTTTCCAGCACCGGATTGCCCCATAAAGACGGTAATCCGCTCAGGGAAGTACCGTTGAAGTTCCAATAGATCTTCGCCTTCTGCTTTTGACGTGATCACGTGGTAGCCAATTGCTTGATAGGTCTCCTCAATTGCTTTCATTGCGGCAAGATCTTTCACAAGATCCGCTTTTGTCAAAAAGATGATCGGTTCGATCCCCTCATACTCTAAGGTCACTAAAAAGCGATCCAATAGGTTATAGGAGAAGTTCGGCTCAACTAGACTTGTCACGACCACTCCTTGATCCACATTTGCGACTGGCGGTCGAACCAGCTCATTTTTTCGCGGCAAGATCTCTAAAAGATAGCCGTCTGTTTGATTGCTGCTTTCAAAAATCACTTCATCCCCAACCAAAGGAGTGATTTTTCGATTTCGAAAATTTCCTCGAGCGCGGGTTTGAAAGATTTCATCTTCTGATGCCACATAATAAAATCCGCTTAGCGCTTTGATGATTTGTCCCTTCAAACAATTTCCTCCTCGTTTTTTACTATTGTATCATATTTTCAGGTCTTCTCACTGGCTGAAAACACAAAAAAGCCTGAAGCGAATGCTTCAGGCATCAAAAAATCGGGAAGACAGGATTCGAACCTGCGACCCCTTGGTCCCAAACCAAGTGCTCTACCAAGCTGAGCTACTTCCCGATAATAAAAATGAAACAAATAAAAAGACTACGCGCCCAAGAGGAGTCGAACCCCTAACCTTTTGATCCGTAGTCAAACACTCTATCCAATTGAGCTATGGGCGCATATTAAGAAATGCCGAGGACCGGAATCGAACCGGTACGGTGATCACTCACCGCAGGATTTTAAGTCCTGTGCGTCTGCCAGTTCCGCCACCCCGGCTGAAAATTGCTAAGGCAAAGCGGAAAACGGGGTTCGAACCCGCGACCCCCACCTTGGCAAGGTGGTGCTCTACCACTGAGCTATTTCCGCATATTCCTGATGCCGGCTAAAGGACTTGAACCCTCGACCCTCTGATTACAAATCAGATGCTCTACCAACTGAGCTAAGCCGGCAATGAAGTGCGGGTGAAGGGACTTGAACCCCCACGCCCGAAGGCGCTAGATCCTAAATCTAGTGCGTCTGCCAATTCCGCCACACCCGCATAGGTTATTACTATGAGTCGTACAGGGCTCGAACCTGTGACCCTCTGATTAAAAGTCAGATGCTCTACCAACTGAGCTAACGACTCATATGGGGGTTAACGGGATCGAACCGCTGACCCTCTGCTTGTAAGGCAGATGCTCTCCCAGCTGAGCTAAACCCCCATAAGGTAAAAAAAAACGCGTGGCGACGTCCTACTCTCACAAAGGGAAACCCTTCACTACAATCGGCGCTAAGAAGCTTAACTTCTGTGTTCGGCATGGTTACAGGTGTATCCTTC